>JABCPG020000053.1 GCA_013333195.2 Bacteroidia bacterium | reverse complement strand
GGCAATATTGATATAGTCCTCAACGAATTGGATGCGCTGGCCAATGTAGATTTCGTATCTAGGTGTTGCTACCGCGCCCCCAGCCGTTTAACGTTTGTGCGTATAGGCACCTCTGGGGCCCTGCGCCAAGCCATTCGTACCGGGGAGGCTGTAATTACCAGTATGGCTGTGGGTTTTGACTCGATCCCCTGGCTTTATCGCGATGGGCCCTCTGTTTTCGATCACGAGGCTACGCGGGCCTTCAGCTCCGTTTTTTCTTTGCGTGGCGGCGCGTTGGGGTGTGTATACGCGGTGCGTTCCCCCGAAACGCTCGTGCAGCTGCTTTCCCCCCAAGGCGCTACGGGCATTACCCTATGTTGCCCCGGATTCTATGGGCCGCAGCAACGAAAATTACGTATCTGTGGGGGAGGCGGGCCGCTGATTGAGACGGCGCGCGATGTTCGTTACAATGGCGAGCAGGTGCTCAATATGGAGATGGAGTCTGGGCCGTTGAATGTTTTGTCGGCGCTGCTGGGCCATGAGGCGGTAACGGTTACGCTAGCAATAGACAATCGGCAGGAGGAGACGGTGAAAGTGAACTACCAGGCCGCGATGGATACTCTAGTGGAGAGTGTTTTGAACGCGGTGTTGCCTCCATCCGTAAGCTTGGGAATGTAGTGGGCGGTTCGTGGCAAAATCTTTTGGAGGCGCGGATAGCCCAATGCCTGCACGGCGAGGGGGCGGCTGTGGCACTGGCGCGAACCTTGCGCCCGTCGCGCCATAAGTACGACATGGGCCATCTGCTGCTCATTGCGGGTAGCGCGGGTATGACAGGGGCGATGGTGCTGGCCGCGCGTGGGGCGGCGCGTTCGGGATGCGGGCTGGTGACCGTGGCGCACCCCGCGGGAGGAGATATGCAGCTTAATGTTGCTGTGCCGACGGTTATGACCCGGGTGATGGATTGGCGGGCCCCGCTGGAGTCTGTAGGGCCTTTATCGAGGTACACCGCGCTAGCGGTAGGCCCGGGCATAGGGCGAGCCCCTCTGCGCGCCGAGGGTGTGCGGCGCTTCCTGTCGTGTGAGGATCTCCCGCCGCTGGCGCTCGATGCGGACGCGCTGTGGGCGGTATCGCCGGAGGGGAATGGGGGGCGGCCCTTCGATTTTGGTTCGGTGCGCGGCGCGCTGGCGTTGACTCCCCATTTGGGGGAATTTCGGCGTCTTTTTCCAGATTCATCGGCCGATGAAAGCCAGGTGGATGCGGCGGCCCAGCGGTTTGGGGCTAGCCCCGATCGACTTTTAATCCTCAAGCAGGCAGCCACCCGCATTTATACCGGGGGGCGGTGCGTGGTTCATAGCGCGCCTAATGGAGGTTTAGCCAGCGGGGGTAGCGGGGATGTGCTGCTTGGGGTTCTCGGAGGGTTTATGGCGTGGATGCCGAGCATGGAGCTGGCGGCGCTATCGGCGGTGCTGGCGCATTCGGTGGCTGGCGCCGCGGCGAGGGCGGAGCTGGGCGAGCTGGCGATGAACCCTAGCGATGTTGCCGATAGGCTGGACGTAGGGGTGAGAAGGGTTGAGACGCTGATTCGAGAAAGCTTACCGGTCTGAACGGAGCGCCTATTGGGTGGCTGCTGACGCGAAAGAAGGGGGGAGGGCGCGGCGTGATGGTACCCTTCCTGCGGGGTATTCGAGGCATGAAGGTGTATACTGGCGCTATATGGCACGCTTGGAAGAACCATTTTGAGTCTGTTTTTCCGCGTCGAAAAACGGAGGTGCCCCTCGCGGGATTATTCATTGCTGCCGTGCCCAATCGCTGCGCGGACGCTGCTGATTACCCCTCACGGCTTGTCGGCGGCGCGCTGTACCATTGCGGGGAGAGAGGTGGAGGTGGTGCAGTTTACGCTGAAATGTATTTTAATTGCTTACTATCAGTGTGTTTTGGATGGACATAAGGAGGACATACAGGTAGAATAGATTAAAGTTTTAAGGGGAAACCCTTCGTGTGGGGTTGTCGGTTTATAATTTATATTAACTTCGCGTGCGGAGGAATTGTGGATTGAAGGAAAAATATCAAGGAGGTAGGTGAGATGAAAAGTTTTTTTAGGTTGGCGCTAGCAGCTGTGGTGCTGCTGGGGGGGGTTAGCTGCACGAAGAAGCTGCCGGAGCAGGAGCTATACGGGACGTGGAATCGCCAAAGGACTGAGGTTTCAATAAAGCTAAAGGAGGGGGCTCCCGAGGCGCTTAAGGCAGGGGTTCCGGTCGTAGAGGGGATATTTAAGGATTATTTCGGCAATGTGCTGAAAAGTTTTACGTTTGAGGCAGATAATGTGCTGAAAGCGAAGGTGTTGAACCCGATAAGCCAGACGGAGAGCACGCAGAAAGGCACGTACTTCTACCAGATTGGGGAGCAGCTCAAGGTGGAGTTGACGGTAGAAGATGACCCTATGATAGGCATGTTCGCCCTTTTCTATGGGGGGATGATAGGTACACAGTACCAGCCGACGCTCAAGGATAATGATTTGAAGCTGCAAATGACGCCCAACGTAGCGAAGCTGCTGGTGCTGTTGATACTGGGTAATAAGGAGCTAGCCGGGATGGTGAAGAAGGCAGCGCCAGCGATTCCGGGCATGTCGGAAGCTGACTTTGCCGCGCTGATAGAGGGTATGGTTTCGAATATAGAGGATGTGGAGATGACGGTTAACCTTCAGCGCGCGGCGTAATCGATCGTAAAGGTTTGCCGGGCGCGTGGGTCGCGAGGTTGCGCGGGGCGCGGCGCGCAGGGGGGGTGCATGGTAGCGGAACGAGAGGGTTGAGGTAATGGAGTTTGCCACATTCGGGATGGGG
>JABCPG020000052.1 GCA_013333195.2 Bacteroidia bacterium | reverse complement strand
CCCGCCCGCCCCGCCAACCCCCCCCCCCCCCCCCCCCCGCCCCCGCCCCCCCCGGCCGCCCCGCCCCCGCACCCCCCCTTGAAAATTATTGACGATACGGAGAGCATTGCGGATTACTGCGAGAACATCAATAATCTGCTGCTGCGCAAGCGGGATGAGGGGGTGTGGTTCAATGAGTACATTGTGGACCATGTGACCCACATGTTCGAACTTCTTGACGATGCGTTCGACGCGATGCGTGTCAACATGGAGGGTGAGATTGAGGCGGTGTCCCTCACGCGCGCGTACGAGTGCGAGGATCAGATCAACCAGTTCCGTGATCATGTCAAACGGGAGCACATTGCGCAGATTGAGCGGGGAACGTATACGTATCAGGCGGGTATTCTCTTCATGGATATTATTTCGCAGTGCGAGCGGATGGGTGACAGCATTGTGAACATCTCAGAGGACATCGCGGAGATAACCAATCCAATGGCCAAGAGTATAGAGACGGAAGAATTTGCGCACCGTGCGACGGAGGTTATGGAGCAGTAGCGCGGAGCCCCTACCGGTCCGAGGGGAGGGGCAGGCGCTGGAGCGTAGGCGGTGGAGCATCGCCCTTTTTATACCTACGCTGTGGGTAGGGCTGCTGTGGATGATGTATTTGTGGGGCAGCGTGGGGGGCAACGAGGGTTTTTACTGGTTGGGCATATATCCGCGCGCCGCGCGGGGACTCGCGGGGGTGCTGCTCGCCCCGCTGCTGCATTCGGGCGCGGGGCACGCGTTGGCGAATACGGTGCCGCTGCTGGTGCTCGGCACGCTGCTTTTCCGCTTTTACCCTGCGCGGGCCGCGATGGTCATTGGGACGGGGTGGCTCCTGGGAGGATTCGCGGTGTGGCTATTGGGGCGTCCGAGCTACCACGTCGGCGCGAGCGGAGTGGTTTACGCCATGGCTGCTTTCATCGTGGTGGCAGGGCTGCTTGGGGGGCAGCGGCCACTGGCGGCCATTTCGCTGCTGGTGATATTTCTGTATGGGAGCATGGTGTGGGGTCTCCTTCCGCGGGAGGGGAGCATGTCGTGGGAGTCGCACGCGGCGGGCGCCGCGGCGGGTGTTTTCGTTGCGTTGGCGACGCGGGGCCCAAGGCGTGCTGCCCGCGGGGGTAATGGGGTAGGCTACGCCGGGGCATACGATTTTTCGGCTGTGACGCACACGGGCCCTTCGGATTGGAACGTGGCGTGGAGCGCGCCACGGAAGTTCCACGCGCAGGAAGAGCAACGCTTGGGGGGCAACCAGCGCGCTTTCTACGGCGGGAGTAAGGGTGGAGCTTCCCAGTTCCCGACGTTGCCCCGCCGCCGGGGGAAGCGCTGAAATCCCATTTGCCTGGCGCCATTAGCCTTTTCCGCTACTCTAGGCTTCAGCGGTGCTGCCGCGTAGCGGAGCGCACGTTTAGCCGAATCCCGAGGATTCTTTTGAACTAATTTTTCGCGGTAGGGTGCTAGGTGCTTATCGGACCTTTGGGCGCGTTTAGCGTTGCTCTTCGCGGGGTTGTAGCAGCGTTTTAGCATTGCCTTTTTTTGCGCCTATCCGCTGTGGGGCGAGAGTGTTTGCGACTATTTGTAAAACAAAGCGGCAATGTTTTTTGTTATGCGTCAAAAATGGGGTGTACGTGCGGGGGCGCGTGCGCGATAGGTGATAGGAAGTTTATGAACTTGAATGTTGGAGATGCGGCGCCAGATTTTGAGGCACTACTGCAGGACGGTACGGTGGTGCGTCTGCGCGACTACCGTGGGCAGCGGTTGCTGCTTTACTTCTATCCGAAGGATAACACGAGCGGGTGCACCGCGGAGGCGTGCAGCCTACGCGATGGATACGAAGAGCTACGGGCCCGAGGGGTTGAGGTGCTGGGGGTGAGCCCCGACACGTCGAAAAGCCACGTGGGGTTCATCGCGAAGCATAGTTTGCCGTTTCAGCTCGTGGCGGACACGGATAATCATGTTGCGGAGGCCTACGGCACGTGGGGCGAAAAGACGCGCTGCGGCAGAACGTATATGGGGATGGTGCGAAAGAGCTTCCTCGTGGGGGCTGATGGGAGGATAGAGCATGTGTTCGATAGGGTCAATACGAAGGAGCATGCCGCGCAGGTGCTCGAGGCGTTGGGGGCGTGAGGGGTACGCTCCGCGGGCTAAAATCAAAATGGGAGTCGGTGCCGTACGTTTTTATTTCCTGGGGTGCGGGCTGTTGCTCGAATCCTAGCATGGCGTTTTGCCGGCGCGGAGCCGGGACTCCTGCTGCGCTTGCGACCTTTGCGCGCGGGATTATTTTCTTTTTAGGCGTGGTGGGCTGTAGGTAGAAGGGCTTTTCCGGGGAGGGATGGAGAAAGGAGCTTGACTGGCGTTAATTATTCGTACCTTCGCGATGCGGGGTGAGAGGGAGAGGGTAAAATACAATTAAAGGGTGGTGATTATGGAAAAGAGGCAGCTGATCGAGTGCGTTCCGAATTTTAGCGAGGGGCGCGATATGAAGATAATCAACCAGATTACAGATGCCATTCGTGCGGTGAGCGGAGTGCAGGTGGTGGATGTGGATCCGGGCAAGGCGACGAATCGGACGGTGGTAACGATGGTTGGTGAGCCGGCGGAGGTGTGCGAGGCGGCGTTCCAGGCGGTGAAGAAGGCGCAGGAGCTGATTGATATGAGTAAGCACCATGGGGCGCATCCCCGCTTTGGGGCTACGGACGTGTGCCCGTTGGTGCCGGTGTCGAACATCACCATGGAGGAGGTGGTGGTGCTGGCGCGGAAGTTGGCGGAGCGGATAGGGGCGGAGCTGGGGATCCCGGTGTACTGCTACGAGAAGGCTGCGTTTAAGCCGGAGCGTCAGAATCTGGCGACATGCCGTGCTGGGGAGTACGAGGGGTTGGCGCAGCGGGTGGTGACGCCGGAGTGGAAGCCGGATTTTGGACCTGCGCTATTCAACGCGAAGAGCGGGGCGACGGCCGTTGGCGCGCGGAATTTTTTGGTGGCGTACAATGTGAATTTAAATACCACGTCGACCCGGCGCGCCAACGCGGTGGCGTTTGACATCCGTGAGAAGGGGCGTCCGCAGCGGGAGGGGGACCCCATAGTGGGCAAGAAGAAAAAGGGCCCGGATGGGAAGGTGCTCTGGACGCCCGGCTCCCTGAAGGCGTGCAAGGCGATAGGGTGGTACATTGAGGAGTTTGGGATAGCGCAGGTGTCGATTAACCTGACAGATATTTCGGTGACCCCGCTGCACGTGGCTTTTGAAGAGACGTGCAGGAAGGCGGAGGCCAGGGGGCTTCGCGTGACGGGTTCGGAGCTGGTGGGGGTGGTGCCGTTGCAGGCGATGCTCGATGCGGGGCGCTATTTCCTCCATAAGCAGCAGCGTAGCACTGGGATTTCGGATGAGGAGATAATCAAGATTGCGGTGAAATCGATGGGTCTCGATGAGCTGTACCCCTTTGAGCCGAAGAAAAAAATCATTGAATATATCCTGGAGGGAGAGAATGCGCACCCGCTCACGGGGATGACCGTGCGAGGTTTTGTGGAGGAGACGGCTAGCGAATCGCCCGCGCCCGGGGGCGGTTCGGTGTCGGCGGCGATTGGTGCGCTGGGCGCGGCGCTGGGGACAATGGTGGCGAATCTTTCGGCTCACAAGCCCGGTTGGGATAGCCGTTGGCGGGAGTTTTCCGATTGGGCCGATAGGGGTAAGCAGTACGTGGATCAGCTGCTGCAACTGGTGGATGCCGATACGCAGGCTTTCAACGGCATAATGGAGGCGTTGGGGATGCCTAAGGGTAGCGAGGCAGAGAAGCAGGCGCGCCATGAGGCGTTGCAGGCAGCCACCCGACGGGCCACTGAGGTTCCGGCGCAGATCATGCGGGTTTGCTGCGCCTCGATGGAGGTTATGGCGGCGATGGCCGCATCGGGGAATCCGGCCTCCGTGTCGGATGCTGGGGTAGGCGCGCTGGCCGCGCGGGCAGGAGTGCTTGGAGCGTTTTTGAATGTGCAGATCAACGCGCCCAGCCTGGAGGATGCGGCCTACGTGAAGTCGCTACTTGAAGAGGGGGCAGAGCTAGTGGAGAAAGCGAATCGCCTGGAAGGCGAGATTTTGGCCAAGACGCGCGAGGTGATGGAGGAGCGGGCGAAGAAGTAGGGGTGTAGATACAGTTGATTGAGAAAAGTTGAACAATTATGGGGAGGGGAATGCTGCGGAGAAAATTCGTCGGGTTCCCCTCTCTCTTTACGGTGCTACGTTTGTCTATTTTCGGGTGGCAAGCATTGCGGCTGTTGGCGTTTCGCCTTGGAGGGGCGACTGGTTGTAGCCGCTCCGTATGGCGGATTGGCGTTGATGAATTTGGGGGCGGGAACGTTGCTTCTTTTCGCGGTTTCGAGATGGTATCGTTAGTATTTTGTAATTTCGCGCAGGTACAAAGGATTGGATGGGTGGCAATTAAAGATTTGGAGTGAGAAATATGAAATTAACGGCAGCGCAGATAGCAGAATATTTAGGAGGTGTGGTTGAAGGTCGGCCCGAGGAGGAGGTGGATGATTTTGCGAAGATAGAGGATGGGGCGCCGGGGAAGCTATCGTTTCTGTCGAATCCGAAGTATACGCATTGCATCTATAGCACCCGGTCGAGCATAGTGCTTGTGAACCGGGAGTTTAAGGCGGAACGGCCGGTGTCGGTGACGCTGGTCCGTGTAGATGATGCGTACGGTGCGTTGGCGAAGCTGCTAGCGCTGGTGAAATCCAAAATTCCGCGGCGTTGCGGGGTGCACCCCCAATCGGTGGTGGAGCCGTCGGCCACGATTGGTAAGGATGTATACATAGGTGCTTTTGTCTATGTGGGGGCTGGGGCAGTGGTGGAGGACGGGGTGGAGCTATACCCCCAGGTGTACATAGGAGACAATGTGAGAGTGGGCGGCCAGTCGACGCTTTACGCGGGTGTGAAGGTGTACAATGATTGCGAGATAGGCGAACGCTGCATTATCCATGCGGGTGCGGTGATTGGGGCGGATGGGTTTGGGTTTGCCCCGCAGCCGGATGGGCACTACGTTAAGATTCCGCAGATGGGGAACGTGACGATAGGGGATGATGTGGAGATTGGTGCGAACACTACGGTGGATCGTGCGGCGCTTGGCTCTACGCGGGTGGAGCGTGGCACGAAGCTGGATAATCTGGTGCAGGTGGCGCATAATGTGGTTGTGGGGGAGGACACGGTGATCGCGGCGCAAACCGGGATTTCGGGGTCTACGAAGGTAGGTGCACGCTGTAAGATAGGGGGACAGGTGGGGATGGTGGGGCATATAGATATTGCTGACGATGTGACGATTGGCGCGCAGTCTGGCATCATGAATTCAGTTACAAAATCAAAGGTGGTGCTGATGGGGTCCCCCGCGATGCCGAAGTTTAACTACCTGAAGAGTTTCGCAATCTTTTGCGACCTTCCGCGGCTGGCGTCGGACGTTGATGCGTTGAAGCGAAGGGGCGGTGGTGCTTGATGCGGTGCGTGCGGTAAAGAGAGGCGATGCTGTGAGACCAGCTTAGGGGATTGAAGGTTTTCAATGAGTAAAGGGTGATAGAGTTTTTTAAGGAGGTAGAAAAAATGGGAAAAACGAGTGGACAAGCCGCGGGGCGGCGCAGCCCGTGGTGGCGTGAGTGGTGGTTTATATTGCTAGTGGTGCTTGTAGTGATGCTCATCGCGTTGCTGTGTATGCGTCAGTGCGGGTGTTGCGAGAGAGTGGTTGTGCCGGCAGCCCCGGTAGCGCCGGAGGCGCCGAAGGTTGAAGCGGTCGCCCCTCCGGTCGAAGAGGCACCTAAGGAGGAGCCGCGCAAGGAGATTGCGTTTGATTTGTCGAAGCTTCGCCCCGTGCCGTGGGGGATCGCGGCGAATGGGTACGTGGAGGATGCCGCGACGTTTAGCAAGCGTTTTGAAGATATGGTAGCTATAGCGCGCGAGAAGCAGGCGGATGAGGTTGAGTTTCCGGTGGCGGCGGTGCGTTACGATCTGCGGGGGTACGACTTGTCGAAGGTGGAACAGGAGTTGGTAAGCGCGGTGGCTGCGGCCTTCCGGCGGACGAGCCAGGAGGGGAAGTTGCTCGTGGAGGGCTACACGTGCAATGTGGGTAGCGATGAATATAATGAGAAGCTATCCCGTAGGCGCGCGGAGCGAGTGGGTAGCATCTTGAAGGGTGCGGGCATTGCTGAGGATAAGGTTGAGGTGAAGTGGTATGGAGAGACGAAGTACGGCACGCTCCCGGGTGTGAATGGGCTTGAGGCGAATAGGCGAGTGACGGTGACCGTCGTTAAGTAAAGAGATGGATTCTGGCTCTCAGGGGGAGTTCGGCCCGGGTGTGGCTGCGGAGCGGAAAGACGTTTGAGGGACTCCTTTTCTGAGATGTAATATGGCAAAAAAGGGGGGGATACGGTTCGGCACCGTGTCCCCCCTCTTTTTGCGTCCTATCGTAGAGCGTAAACGTTTTTTAGCCCCGCTAGCCCTGAGAGATTTCGCAACGGTATCCTCGAATTTCGTTCGGTTGCTGCACCCCTACTCGTTCCGACGTTTGCGCGTTGCGGCTCTGTTCGGGCTTATGGAAATGCGCAGAGGGGAAGCGTGCTGCTTCCTGCATTCGTTCCGCGCGGCGCGCTAGGCATCGAGTAGGGTGATTTCGTGCGTTATATCGGCGCCCGCGCGGCGTAGGGTTTCAGCCACCCCGCAATACTTTTCGAGCGATAGGGTGACAGCCTTCTCTACCTTTTCACGCGGGAGATTCTGGCCGCTGAGGATGTAGCGTAGGTGAATGCGATTGTAGAGATTCGGCATCTCTTCGGTGAGTTCGCCGTTGACTTCGATGCTGAAAGCGCTGAAATCAACGCGCATCTTTTGTAGGATGGTCACTACATCAATGCCGCTGCATCCCGCGAGGGCGCTGAGGAGCAGCGGCTTTGGGCGAGGGCCTAGGTTTTGCCCCCCTACCTGGGCTGGGCCATCGGTTAGGAGATGGAAATGATCGACTTCGATGTCAAAAGCGATGCCGGAAGTACGTTTTGCCGTGATGCTGTGATTTTTCATGCGTTTATTACCATTTATAGGGAATGATTTTTATGGTAGAAACGTTGGTATCGCCCATTTTGTTGAGATTTTCCCGGCGAAATTGCGTTGCGTGTGGGGTGTGAATGGGGCCGGGGGAGGCATTCGGCGCGCTATGATTGGAACGCAGGCTAACGCGAGGCCAGTCGGTAGAGCGCGTAGGCGACTACGGTGAAGATGAGGTTTGGAATCCATGTGGCGAGTAGCGGGGATAGGCCTCCGCCTATGGAGAACATCATGGCGAAGCGCATGAGCAGGATGTAGGAGAAACTGATGATGAGGCCGATAGTGATGTGGATGCCGGTGCCCCCGCGCCGCTTTCGTGAGGAGACGGAGACTCCGATGACAGAGAGTATGAATGTGGCAAAGGGAGTGGCAGTGCGTGAGTACTTTTCGACGAGGCTGTTGTTGATATCGCTCACCCCCTGTAGCTTTTGCTGTTCAATATAGCTATTGAGCGAGTGGTAGTCGAGGGTTTGGACAGCCTTTTGCGAGCGTCGGAGGTCGGAGGGGAGGAGGAAGATGGCAGTGTCGAGGTCCGCGCCGTGCTGAAGGGAATCATGCTGAGGGAGTAGGGCGCGGGAATACCACTGGTTGGCAGTCCAAGCCTGCTTTACGCTGTCCCATACGAGGAAGTTGGCCCAGAATTTCGATTGTAGTCGGTTGTTTCGAATGGTCTCGACGGAGGCATTGTAGGCCGTTTGGCGGTCGGAATCGTAGCTACGAATGTAAACGAAGTAGCCTGGCCGCATCTGGAGGTGCACGTTGTATGTGTCGGAGTAGCCGGGAGTCCGTATGTACGCGGCCTCAAATTTTAGCCTTTTATCATTGGCATTGGGGATGATGAAGTTGGAGAGATAGACGCTGACGGCGAAGATGATGGTGGCGGTAAGAATGTAGGGATAGAGTAACCTTCTAAAGCTAATGCCGCTGGCGAGGATGGCGATAATCTCTGAGCGTCCGGCCATTTTGGAGGTG
>JABCPG020000051.1 GCA_013333195.2 Bacteroidia bacterium | reverse complement strand
GCACGCTATAGCTCTGATTGTAAAGCCTATTCCCCGCCGATTTCGCGAAGCTCGATACATCGTTCTCATAACAGCAGAGTAAACCGAGCTTCACCATATCCCGCGCCACCCAAAAATCCACTCCCACCTCGTATCGCAATCCTAGCAATGCCCGTGCAACCGTATAATCCGCGAATAAACTTTCTTTGAACCGCAGGTCACCCAACACGAAATCCACTTTGGGCCCAAATCCTAAATAGAATTCCAGCCCTCCAACCCGATACCCGGTGCGCAACACCGTATTGAGCTGCAACGTAGAAAAACTTTCATCAGCTCGCCGCCCGCCTTTCGCCGAGGAAAAGGGAGCATTCTGCGTATCCTTTCCGCCAACCGCTTTATAGCCCAAACCGCTACGCAGGCAAAAATGCGGCATTCGCAGGTACTCAATGGATACCACGCCAGCAAATGAACCCTTCCCCTCCGGCAATAGATTAAGCTGCGAACCATACTGGTTGGAATAGGCATACCCCCCATCCACGCACAGCACCTGCGCTCGCGCCAACTCTGCCAAGCAAATCAACATCGCTACCGCTACCAGCAAACGCCTCATACTCACCTCCATTCTCCTATTGGCAATACACATCTAACACCCGTATCCTCTCCACATTCTCCGGGATGGTACGCCCGGAGCAAACCCCGTTGAGCGAACAGCGGAGGGAAATGGAATAGGCGGTAGCGAACAGACGGGTCGCACTCGCGGTGCGTTCCATGCGCCAACCGATACCCCACCGCATGGGGGCGTACCCCTGCAGCATCAGCGGCTGCCCCGGTTCCAAGGCTATGTCGCGCACGCCCGGGGGGAGCTCCCACGCCCATTCGTAACGCGTCACCACGCCAAACCAAACCCCATCTCTCTCCCCGAACGATTCGCCCAGCAACACCCTATGGATGCCCGAAAGCTCATCAACCCTCGCGTTCGCCTCGTGCTTTTCTCCCCACGCCGGCGCCAACGTGCCTACGCGCGCTCCCTCCATGGGTCTCCCATAGAAAAGCCTCACCCCGCCACGCGCCTCTACAACCTCTCCGACGCGGCTCAATGCACCCTCATCCCGCAATGCCACCTCTTCCTTGCCGCAAGAGACGAACAATGACGATACGACAAAAAGCAACGTAACCAACGTTACCTTTGCAGCACCATTCACCCTCACATCTCGCATACTGTCAAAATAAAAGGCCAACCGCCAGACACTCCAAAGATAAGCAAATTTTTTGCATCGCAGCAAATAATCCCCAAAACGATTGCGGGCACTCTTAACCCGCCGTCCCCATATAACGGTACGCTACCCAACTCCGCGTACACATACATCAAAAGTAAACATCCACTATATCGTAATGAAACCAGCGACAACAACTAACCAAAGGTAGTCTCGCTCCATACCCTCCACAGCCCTTTGCGCGTGTGGAATTCGTTTCAAAAAGTACATGTTTTCGCGACTCATCCTCCGCCCCCCTTCCCCGCTCCTTTTTCCCTACCTTTGCGAAACGCTTTGCCATATGCCAATGACAATTCCTATCAACCTTTCCGCTGAGCGCGCAAGCACCCTTCTCGAGGCGGTAGACAACGCACTATCCCTACCCATCGCGGAGGGTTACCGCGCCCTTTCCCTCATCCTCAGCGCCACCCTCACCGAAGCCACGCAGGGCGCAAACATCCTTTTCAACTCCCCTTTCGCCCGCATGGACTACCTCTGCCGCGAAATCAACTACTCGCAAACGAATCGTGCCTACCTCAACGCCACCCGCGACCGACTTCGGCGCGCCAACGAGCCAACGGCGGAAGAGCAGCAAAGAACAATTGCCGAAAACGCGCTATGCATCGCGGAATTCATCACCGCCCTCTGCCAAATCCCTCTTCCGCACGAACTTAGCGAAAAGCTCCCCCACCAACACATTCCCCTCGAGCAGCACCACGCCTTTAGCGAATCCGCAAGGATGGTGGTAACCCGCTGGGACAACGACATCGCCTACGGCGAAATCGACAGCATCGGCAACGCCGCGCTCCGCTACAACATCACGAACCGGTTCGGCACCTGGGGATACATCAACCAACTATTATTCAAAGGAATGCAGCTCTCCCTGGTGCGCCCAGCAAGAGGAAACGACGGAACTATCTCCGCGGATCTCATCATCTGCCTCCCAGACCTTCTCATCAATATCACCGACATCACGCGCTGCATACATCCCACTTGCACCTCCTACCTGTGGTACCTAAAGGGCCTTCTCACCCCCAGCCCATCATCGGGGCCCATCCTCCTCGGTAACTTTTCAGGCCAGCTCCTAGACGCTCGACTCCACCAGAAGGACAGCGAACCTACTAACTACAGGCAAAGCGTGCAACGCTTTTTTCAACATAATGCGTTGAAAATCGCGCAGCAGCGCAACGCGATGAATGGCTTCCACACGCAAGGCCGCACGCAGCTCGCAAACATCGATTCCATCGTCTCGAATCAACTTCCCAACCTACAGGGGTACAATCTCGAAAAGGTGGTACTCGAACCCACCCTCCTCTGCGACGCGCTCGGCCTCCAGGGACGCACAGACCTCCTGCAAAGCGACTACAGGGTGCTAATCGAACAGAAGAGCGGGAAATGCGATGAATGGCGCTCGCTGCAATACCCCGAAGGCTCGCTGCAATACAAGACCGACCACTTCGCCCAGCTCCTGCTCTACCAGGCCATGCTACGCTACGGCCTCCACGTCCCAAACGACAGGGTAAGCAGCGCGCTGCTCTACTCAAAATACCCTAACGGTCTCATCCGCACCGGCACAGCCCCCACGCTGCTTGGGCAGTGCATCGCAATTCGCAACCGCATCGCGCGCCTTGACTACGCGCTTGCGAACGAAGATGTCGAATCCATCTTTAACCGCATCACCGCGGATAGCTTCAACCCGGACGGCTCCGCCTCTACGCTCTGGACAAAGTATACACGCCCAGAGGTTGAAGCCTTCGTTAGCACGCTACGTTCCGCATCGCCCCTCGCGCTCTCGTACTTCTACCGCTTCGTAGCCTTCATCAGCCGCGAGCGGTTACTTGGCCGCACCGGCGCCCCGCAAAGACAAATCGATGGGTTCGCTTCGATCTGGTGCGCCTCCCTACCCGAAAAGCAGGAGGCTGGGTCCATCCTGCACGACCTCTCGGTAGGCTCGCTCTCGTCCACCGCGGAAGACAACAGCGTGGCGAAAATTGCATTCCGAATCCCGCAGCGTCTCTACGAAAGCAATACCAACTTCCGCGTAGGCGACATCGTGGTGCTGCATGAATACAGCGCGAACGCCGTTCCGAACGCCACAGCAGGCATGACCTTCCGCGGAACTATCGAAAACCTTTCCCCGCAGCAGATTACAGTGACCCTACGCGCACCGCAGCGCAACACGACCCTCTTTACGGACAGCCCCGCGCGACGCTGGGCCATCGAGCACGACCGCTACGATTCATCGGAAAAGCTCCAGTTGCAATCCCTCTTCTCGTTACTATCCACTACCGCCGACCGTCGCAACCTCCTGCTTTCAGATCGCCCCCCACGAACCGATTCCGCCCACACGCTACTCCTCGACCACACCCTCCCCAATGGCAATAAAGAATTCAATGAGCTAGCCCTCCGCGCCAAGCGCGCCCGCGACTTCTTCCTTGTGGTAGGACCTCCCGGCACGGGGAAAACCTCATTCGGGCTGATGTGCATTCTGCGTGAAGAGCTAGCAACGCCCGGAACCAACGTGCTACTCCTCTCCTTCACCAACCGCGCCGTGGATGAAATCTGCTCTAAGCTAGAAAAGGATGGCGTAAGCTACCTACGCGTAGGCTCCCTTTTAGGCTGCGGCGAAAGCTATCGCCAACGCCTACTGCGCGAAGCAGCTAAAGGTTGCCGCAACGTCGACAGCGTCACAGACCTTATCACCCAAACCCGCGTATTCACCAGCACCACCGCCTCGCTCCTCAATGCTCCTGAGCTATTACAGCTCAAAAGTTTCTCGCTCGCCATTATCGACGAGGCATCGCAAATCCTAGAACCCAACCTACTGGGACTACTCTGCGCGCAGCGCAACGGTACCCCTTCCATCCAACGCTTCGTACTCATCGGTGACCACCGCCAGCTACCCGCAGTCGTGATGCAGCCAAAGAGCGACTCCTCCGTCACCGAACCCTCCCTACGGGCCATCGGGTTGAACGACTGCCGCGAATCGCTCTTCGAACGCCTCTACCGGCTGCACCGCTGCGACCCGCGAATCGTCTACCAGCTAACCCGGCAAGGACGTATGCACCCCAACGTGGCGGACTTCGCCAACCGACTATTCTACGGGGAACAGCTCAAACCAATACCCCAACCCCACCAGACAGCTCCCCTACAGCTGCTCTCGCCATCATCTTCCCCGCTGCACTCCCTCCTCTGCACACACCGCACGCTCTTTTTCAACGTACCCTCAATCCGCGACAACAGCCACACGCGCAACGGCAAGAGCAACCCCGCCGAAGCTTTGGCCATCGCCTCTATCATTAAAGCGGCGATTGAAATCTACCAGCACTGCCGTAAACCCTTTACCCCAACCCAGCACATCGGGGTCATAGTTCCCTACCGCAACCAAATCACCCAGGTGCGACTCGCCCTCCGAGGCATCGCCTCGAGCAACATCCCCAGCGACACGCTTGAGGCCATCGCTGTTGACACCGTGGAGCGATACCAAGGGAGCGAACGCGACATCATCATTTACGGCCTCACCGTGCAGCACCTATTCCAACTCTCTTTCCTCACCGACAGCCGCACCTCCATCGAGGAGCAAATCGTCGACCGAAAATTAAATGTGGCGCTTACCCGCGCGCGCGAACAGATGATCATTGTTGGCAACGCCGCCTTGGCACGGCACGATGAACTCTACGCACGACTCGTGGAAGACTACGGTTCTCGCGGTGAGGTGGTAGAATGGGACAAATTCGCCGGGTAACCGCACAGCGAAAAAAGGCAGCGTACGGCTATTCTACCCCTTTAGATTTTCTAACTCCACGATCTTCCTCTTCCACGATTCGGGCAATGGGGCCGCGCATCCGCGCTGCGCATCAAAGCCCGACATCACCGACTCGCACCGGGCGCACACCGTCTGCTGCGCGTCGCGCTTGTAGAGTAGCTGCTCCATGCAGAAGCTACGATTCGACATTCCGATAATCCTCGTGCACACCGATGCCTCATCCGTGGGGAGCAAAGAGGTAAAGAAGTCAATGCTCAGGCTGGCAACCACAACTGCCGCCCCCCACCACGTGGGCCGCGGCCCCGGCATCCGCAAGAAGTAATCGACGCGCCCAAGGTCGAAATACTGCTGGTACATCGAATTATTCACATGCCCGAGCGCATCCACATCGTTGAAACGCATCTGTATGGGAACATCGCTCACGAACTCGCTCGGGCGTGCTAAATCCTCAACCCTGATTCGCTTCCCCCACGCCATCCAATACCTCAAACCTAGAATTCTTACTCACGAACTCGGGCACTAAATCCTTCATGCACCGAACAATTGCAAAATCGTCGCACGTCGAAAGGCTATCCATCAACGCAGCGACCTTACGCCGCACCTCTCCCTCCTCGTAGCTCCGCACGCGCGCCTGAAGAATCTTTTCATGGCTCGTCAGCTCCGTACACTCCTCGTTGGCCAGAAGCTCTTCGTACAGCTTTTCGCCCGGCCGAAGCCCCGTCACCACAATTTTAATCTCTTCCCCCGGTACGTGCCCGGAGAGCCATATCATCTTTTCCGCCAGCTCACGGATCTTAACTGGCTTGCCCATATCAAACACGTAGATTTCCCCTCCCTGCCCCATCGTGCCCGCTTGCAGCACCAGCTGGCACGCCTCGGGAATCGACATGAAGAAACGCCGAATCTCCGGATGCGTCAGGGTAATAGGGCCCCCCTCCTCGATCTGCCTCTGAAAACGCTGCACCACAGACCCATTCGACCCCAATACATTGCCAAAACGCGTCGTAACAAATCGGGTAGACACCCGCATCGATGCGAACATCTGGGTATAAATCTCGCATATACGCTTACTCGCCCCCATCACATTGCTCGGGTTCACCGCCTTATCCGTACTAACCATCACAAAGCGACTCACTCCAAACTCCACCGACAAATCCGCGAGGAGCATGGTACTCCTCACATTATTAGCCACTGCCTCGTAGGGATTATCCTCCATCATCGGCACATGCTTATACGCCGCCGCATGGAATACCACGTTCGGCCGATACTGCTCAAAAATAGGGCGCACGCGCACCGCATCAAACGCATTTCCGATAATAATCCTATAATCCACAAAGTCCTCTTGCTCCCGCATCTCCAAATCCAGCTGGTAGAGCGGCGTCTCGGCCTGATCGAAAAGGAGAAGCTGCGAAGGCTTAAACTTCGCCACCTGGCGTGCAATCTCGCTCCCAATACTCCCGGCAGCCCCAGTGATAAGCACAACCTTGCCACTCAGGTACGCTTCAATCTCCTTGAGATCAAGATGTATCGGGGGGCGCATAAGCAGATCATTAATATCCAGACGTTTCAACTGCCTATACTTCAAATCCCCGCTAAGCCATCCGCTAATGTCCGGGCTTTTGAGTACCAGAACCTTTCGCCGCAAACAGATCGCCATGATGCGATCGCGGTCGGACTGCGAAATGCCCGACGCGGTCATCACAAGCTTATTAACGCCACTGCGCCGTAGCACCGAGTTGATCCGCTCGAGGGGATACACTGGAATATCTTCCATCATCGAGCTCCCATGCCGCCAGCCCGGAATTATAATCCCCACCACGCGCACATTCCGCTCGAGATCCCGCTCTAACGCTCTGCACACCTGCAACGCTGCCTCTTCATTGCCCACCACAACCAACCGCTCAACCCCACGCTCCCGGCGCAGCATACCATACGTGATTCTTACCCCCATGCGGGAGGCAATCATTACTAGGGTTGCCATCACGTACTCGATGACCACCACGCTCCGCGGCACTATGTACTGCGCATCGTCCCGCGCGAAAAAAACCACGAGAAACGCAAGCAGCGATGAGACAGACGTTGCGAATAGAATTCGCTCCGCATCGCCCACCGTCGTGTAGCGCACCACCCCGCGGTAAGTTTTAAAAACAAAAAACGTTACGATCCGCAACGGTAACAGTAGGCACAGGAAATACACCACAGACGATCCCCACAGCGCGTCAGGCACAGAAAAATCGAAGCGCACAACGAAAGCTGCAATCACAGCAAGCGTTGTAATCAGTAAATCTATGGCAAATACCACCAGCCTAGGCGCATGACGCATCGTTCAATCGTAATCAAGTGTAACACCTATATCCCTAAACGGCGCGTAGGGAGTCCTCCGGACCGAGGACACCCTACACGCACCATTATTGACATCCCCTTCCCCCGTGCGCACCATCCTCGCCAGTGCTGCGCGCGGGCAACACACCCTTAGGGCAAAACTAGCGACCTAGCGTGGCCACGAGCACCGCCTTAATCGTGTGCAAACGGTTCTCCGCCTCATCGAACACCAGCGAAGCCGGCGATTCAAACACATCGTCGGTCACCTCCATCGCCTCGACGCCGAACTTCTTGTAGATGTCCTCACCCACCGTCGTTTCACGATTATGGAAGGCCGGGAGGCAATGCAAGAACTTCACGTTTGGATTTCCAGTCATCTCAAGGCAATTCGCGTTCACCTGATACGGCAACATCTGCTTAATGCGCTCAGCCCACGCGCT
The DNA here is from genome assembly GCA_013333195.2 of Bacteroidia bacterium. Classification (GTDB taxonomy): domain Bacteria; phylum Bacteroidota; class Bacteroidia; order Bacteroidales; family CAJPTX01; genus Bacteroides_D. The sequence goes on along the minus strand of JABCPG020000051.1, from coordinate 5,438 downwards.
GTCGGGCTCGCCCATTGATACCCACACATCAGTGTAAAGGAAGTCCGCGCCCTTCACCGCCGCCTTCACATCCTCGGTGATAGTGATTTTTGCGCCCGTGGTTTTCGCCACCTCCTGCGCCAGCGCCAAGATATTTTTATCCGGCCAGAAAGCCTTCGGCGCGGCCGCACGGTAATCAATCCCCATCTTGGCGCACCCCATCATCAGCGAGTTACCCATGTTGTAGCGCGCATCGCCCAGGTAGCAGAACGTCATCGCGTGGAAAGGCTTGTCGCTATGCTCCTGCATGGTCAAGAAATCGGCCAATATCTGCGTGGGGTGCGATTCGTTGGTCAAGCCATTCCACACCGGCACGCCCGCGAACTTCGCCAGCGTCTCCACCTTGGTCTGCTCAAACCCGCGGTACTCAATGCCATCGTATATTCTCCCCAGCACGCGCGCCGTGTCTGCCATCGATTCCTTCTTGCCGATCTGCGATCCCGAAGGCCCCAGATAGGTCACCCCCGCGCCCTGATCGTGCGCGGCCGTTTCAAAGGAGCAACGCGTGCGCGTCGAATCCTTCTCAAAAATCAGCGCAATATTTTTTCCTTTGAGCGTCTGCGTCTCTGTGCCCGCATACTTCGCACGCTTCAGGTCCGCCGCTAAGCGCAGCAAATAGCCAAGCTCCGCCGGCGTAAAGTCAGCAATCTTCAAAAAATGACGATTGCGAAGATTAAAAGCCATATCCTCTGTGTTTTATTTAGTTTCTACCCTTTCGCGACCTTCACGCTTGTCTCAATCCGCCCTACAGCGTCACGTGCGTGCCCACGTTCTTATCGGCCAGCCTACTAGCCTCCGTGATTATGCTCACCCTACCGCCCTTCTCCACAAAGGAGGCGCAGGCTCGTATTTTGGGCGCCATATTCCCCTCGCCGAACATCCCCTCGGCAAGGTACTGCCGAATCTCCGCAAGCGTGACCCGTTCGAGCTTCTTCTCGTTAGGTTTCCTAAAATTCAAGTAGACGTACGGCACGTCCGTGAGTATATAAAACTCATCCGCCCCTATGCTCGTGGCCAGGAGCGATGAGGCCGAATCCTTATCAATCACCGCCTCGACACCCTCTAACTCGCCGCTCTCCGCCCTTGCAACAGGCACACCGCCCCCACCGACAGCAATTACGATAACCCCTTCACCCGACAAACGCTTTATCAACCCGGCATGAATCACCTCGCTCGGCGCCGGGGAAGGGACAACCCGGCGGAACACCGTACCCTCCATCCGCTCCTCCGACTTGAACACCCATCCGCTCGCCCGCTCTAGCTCCTTGGCCTGCGCCTCGGTATACGACCGCCCCACCCTCTTCGTAGGATTACCAAATGCAGCATCCTTCCTATCCACCACCACGGGGGTCAACACGCAGCAAACATCACGCCTCAGCCCGTGCCTCGAGAGTAGATTACGCATCACCCTCTCCAGCATGTAGCCAATGCTCCCCTCCGTCTCAGCCACGCACACATCGAGCGGGAACGAAGGGATGCCGTACTGCTCCTCCCCGCCCGCATTCTGCATCAGCACGTTCCCCACCTGCGGGCCATTGCCATGACTTATAACCAGATTGTACCCCTCCTTCACCAGCGGGATCACATTCTCAAGCGTTTCCTCAATGTTGGCCAGCTGCTCCTCAGCCGTCCCCTTCTGTGCATCCCGCAGCAGCGCATTGCCTCCCAATGCGACCACAGCACACTTCGCCATACCTAACGTCTCCTTATTCAAATTTCTGCAAATATAATGACTTTTTAAAAGATTCGTTCACCCCCTCCCAGCGTACTCCCCTCACATACCCCAAAGACGTATCCCCTTCGCATCAAAGTTGGATTTCTCCGGAGAAATCCAACTTTGATGCGAAGATGGTGGTAATCTGCTACGAACCTGGCGTAAAGCCATGGAGCGAAACAGCGGCACTTCGCGATAAAGCCCAATGGCCTTATCCACCTACATCCGATTCCCCACACCGCCAAGAGGAAGCAGCCCCTCGGCTCTACGAGAAAAATCGCGCAATATTGGCTACCTTCGCGGCATGCGATTTATAGCAACCCATACGAAGCGACCGACAGCCATGCGCAGCCCGCAAAAATATTCTCCATCGGGTGGGGCAGCGCTACGCGTGGCGTTCTTCCTGTGCATTCTCTGGCATACTGCCCTCCCCGCTTCCGCGCAGGAGCTGAATTGCTCCCTTCAGGTCAACTCCCAAAAAATTCAAGGAACAAACCGCAGCGTCTTCGAAGAGATGCAGCGCACGCTCTACGAATTCATGAACAACACGGCGTGGACACCCCACACATTCGCAACGGACGAACGGATCGAGTGCACGGTAATGCTAACGCTCACGGAGCAGCTCGGATCGGATGAGTATAAAGGCCAACTCACGGTGCAATCCCGCCGCCCGGTTTACGGCACCACCTACAACACACCCATCCTAAACTTTCTCGATGAAAACCTACAGTTCAAATACATAGAAGGTCAAAAGCTAGAATTCAGCGAATCGAGCCACCTAAGCAACCTCACTTCCATCCTCGCATTCTACGCGTACATCATCATAGGGTACGACTACGACACCTTTGCTCCGCTCGGCGGGACCCCTTTCTTTGCCAAAGCAGAACAAATCGTCCAGAACGCGCAGAATGCGCCGGAAAGAGGATGGCGCGCCTACGAAGGGAAACGGAGGAATCGCTACTGGCTAGCCGACAACATGGTGAACGACAAATACCGAACGTTGCGTAGGGCGAGCTACACCTACCACCGCCGGGGGCTGGACATCATGGCAGAAAAGATTGCTGAGGGGCGTACGCAGGTGCTCAACGCGGTGCTCGCCCTTCAGGAGCTGTACAGGCAGCACCCGGATCCCGAGATGCTCGCGCTCCAACTCTTCCTGGAAGTTAAGCGCGATGAGATCGTCAATATCTTCTCCGAAGCGCAATCCGCGGAGAAATCGAAAGTCGCAAACGCTCTCATAGAGATTGACGCCACGAATAGCAGCCGCTACCAACAGATGATGAAAAGCGGGTCAGGCAGATAGAATAAACGGAGTCGCACATGCTAACGCACCTATCAATACGCAACTACGCGCTCATAGAGCGGCTTGATATGGATTTTTTCCCGGGACTCAGCACGATCACCGGCGAAACCGGCGCGGGGAAATCAATCCTTCTCGGCGCGCTGGACCTCATCCAGGGCGCGCGCGCCGACACCACCGCCATTCAGCAAGGGGCTTCAAGCTGCATTGTTGAAGCCGAATTCGACATCAGCACCTACGGGCTGGAGACATTCTTCGAAGAGGAAAATCTCGATTTCCAGCCGCGCACAGTCGTACGGCGACAGCTCACCGACAGCGGCAAATCGAGGGCTTTCATCAACGACATTCCTGTCAATCTTAAAACTCTCCGCGACTTCACATCCCACGTACTCGACATCCATTCGCAGCACGCGAACCTCCTACTTCAGGACTCCGATTTTCAGCTCCATGTGCTAGACACCTACGCGCAAACGGAGAATGGGCTACAGGCGTACAGAGAAGCGTACAACTCATGGCGCGAAGCAAAAAAAGCGTTTGATACTGCTAAAGAGCTAGCTGCCCGAGCCGCTGAAGACCGTGAATACATAGCGCACCAGCTCCATGAACTCACGGCGGCAAACCTGCAAGAGCACGAGCAGGAAGAGCTGGAGCAACGCCAAAGGACATTGGAGCATGCCCAGGAGCTAGCAGCGGCCTACGGCGAGAGCTACGAAGCCCTGCAAGGGGATAGCGGTGAGACCAACATCCTCCGGCAGCTCCGCGCTGCCGCTGAAAAGCTAGGGCGCCTGCGCGAGGCAGACCCCGATGCCGGAAACGCGGCGGACCGCATTGAATCAGCAATGCTAGAACTCGCGGACATTGCCAAGGGACTAAGCGCGAAGTATGAGGATATGGACTTTAGCCCCTCCGAGGCGGAGCAGGTGTCGCAACGTCTCGACACGCTGTACCGTTTGGAGAAAAAGCATCGCGCGGAGAGCGTGGAAGAACTCATTACGCTGCGGGATGAGTTCGCAAAAAAAATGGAACTCATCGATGATAGCGACGGGACGCTCAAGCATCTCGAGCGGGAATGCGCGAAAGCGCTCGTCCTACTCGAGCGGGAGGGGAACGCACTCAGAGACGCACGCCTACGCGTAAAAGATCAGCTTGGGCGTGAAGTGGCAGAGACGCTACGCACGCTGGGAATTCCCTACGCGCACTTCGAAGTGAACGTGCAGCCTCTCAGCGAATGGAAGGCACAGGGGGGCGATGCCGTAGAATTCCAGTTCACCGCGAATAGGAATAGCCTCCCGCAACCGTTAGTCAAAGTGGCCAGCGGGGGTGAGATGTCCCGCATAATGCTCTCCTTGAAACGCATTATGGCCCTTGGCCATCAACTCCCAACAATCATATTCGATGAAATCGACACGGGAGTTTCCGGGGGGGTTGCGAGCCAACTCGGCGATATTATGGAAGAGATGTCGCTGCGTATGCAGGTGATCAACATTACGCATCTCCCACAAATCGCTTCCTGCGGACAGCACCACTACCGCGTGTACAAAGAGCATAGCGACGAGCGCACCACCACGCACATTGCCCTACTAACCGACTCGGAAAGGCGAGAAGAGATCGCTAAAATGCTCAGCGGGGCATCCATCACCGCATCCGCACTCTCCAACGCCGATGAACTATTGAAAGCTCGATCTACCCGATTAAAAACAATAAAAGAAAAGCAAACAAAAAGATAGAAACAATGGCATACAACCTGTTGAAAGGAAAAAAGGGGCTGATTTTTGGGGCGCTCAACCCGCAGTCTATAGCGTGGAAAGTGGCGGAGCGCGCCCATGAGGAGGGAGCAGAGATTGTGTTAACGAATACTCCTATCTCCATACGTATGGGAGAGGTCAACGCCCTGGGCGAAAAGATTGGTGCCCCGATTATCCCGGCAGATGCCACGAGCGTAGACGACCTAACCGCGCTTATCAGCAGCACGATGGAGCATTTCGGCGGGCAATTCGACTTCTGCCTGCACGCCATCGGCATGTCGCTCAACGTACGGCGCGGACGCACCTACGATGACCTCGACTACGATTTTTTGGCCAAGACGCTAGATATCTCAGCCGTATCGTTCCATAAATTGATCCAAATGCTCTGGAAGCAGGACGCCATCAAAGAGTGGGGATCCATTGTGGCCCTCACGTACGTGGCGTCGCAGCGCACGCTGTACGGCTACAACGACATGGCCGATGCCAAAGCACTCCTCGAGTCAATCGCTAGAAGCTTTGGGTACATTTACGGTCGCGACCGCAAGGTACGCGTCAACACCATCTCGCAATCGCCCACCATGACCACCGCGGGAAGCGGCGTGCATAGCTTTGATGGGCTTATGGATTTTGCCAACCGCAT
>JABCPG020000050.1 GCA_013333195.2 Bacteroidia bacterium | reverse complement strand
TACGGGGAGAAGCTAGTTTCTCACTTTTTGGGTTGTCGTCGTTGTTGCGATCTGTACGACTTTTCGGAGCCGGTGACGGAGGACATCGAGCTGGAGGCGCAGTGGGAGTCGAGTAAACATACCGTTAGCTTCATGGCGCTTGGCGGAGAGCCAGAGCCGCAGGAGCAGCGGGTGGAACATGGAGGAACGGCGACACGTCCGCAGGACGATCCCCGCAAGGAGGGCTTTACCTTCCAAGGGTGGACGCTTGGCGGCGCGGTGTACGACTTCGATGATGCGGTGACGAAAGACATCGTGCTAAAGGCGCAGTGGAAGAAGGACTCCGGCGTGACGGAGCGTATAGTGACCTTCATGGCGCTTGGCGGCGCGTTTGCCGATGGGTCGGACGTGCTGTCGTTCACGGTGAAGGATGGAGAGACGGTGCGCAAGCCGAAAGATCCAGTGAAGAAGGGCTTTACCTTCAAGGGCTGGACGCTTGACGGCGCACCGTATGGCTTCACGGAGGCGGTGACGAAAGACATCGTGCTAAAAGCGCAGTGGGAGAAGGTGGATCCGAACATGATGGAGCACAGGGTGACCTTCATGGCACTAGGCGGTGCGTTTGCCGATGGTTCTGACGTGCAGAGCTTCACGGTGAAAGATGGGGAGACGGTGCTAGAGCCGACAGCCCCCGTGAAGGAGGGCTATACCCTGAAGAGGTGGACGGAGGATGGCAGCGCGGAGTATAGCTTTAAGACCCCTGTGACCGCTGACCTCGTGCTCTACGCGGTGTGGGATAAGAAGCAGTCGGTGACGGTGGAGCATACGGTGGTCTTCTTGGCGAATGGCGGAGCGTTCGCGGATGGGAAGAACCGGATGGAGTTCAAGGTGGCTGATGGCACGGTTCTGAAACAGCCGGAGAGGCCGACACGTGCGGACTTCACCTTCAGCGAGTGGATGCTCCGCGGGGCGGCGTACGACTTCGCGCAGCAGGTGAAGGAGGATCTCGTGCTGGAGGCGCAGTGGACCCCGAACCCGGGTATTGAGACCTTCACGGTGACCTTCATGGCGTACGGCGGCACGCCGGAGCCTCTGGTGCAGATAGTGAAGAAGAATGGGACGGCGCAAAAGCCGATTGATGTGAAGAAAGAGGGCTTCACCCTGAAGGGATGGACGCTTGATAATGCGGAATACACCTTTACGGAGCCGGTGACGAAGAACATCGTGCTAAAGGCGAAGTGGGAAAAGGAGAATCCGAGCATGACGACGCATACAGTGACCTACGTGGCGAATGGTGGTAAGTTCGCCGATGGGTCGGATCGTATGGAGGTCGAGGTGGCGGATGAGACGTTGGCGAACCGACCGACAGACCCGGAGAAGGATGGATGCGCCCTCACGAGATGGACGCTTGGCGGCGCGGAATATGACTTTACGCAGAAGGTGACGGAGGACATCGAGCTGGTGGCGCAGTGGGAGGAACAGTTCTTTAAAGTGGTCTTCATTGCGAATGGTGGATCTCCAGAGCCTGCGATTCAGAGAGTGAAGAGGGGAGAGAAGGCGCAGAAGCCGAGCCCGGAGGAGGAGCCCAAGATGGCGGGGTACGTCTTTAAGGGCTGGATGTTGGGTGAGGAACTGTATGACTTCTCCAAAGAGGTGACGAAGGACATAGTGCTGCTTGCGAAGTGGGCCGAGGAGACGACGTTAGTCGAGAGCAGGTTGCTGGCCAATGTGCGGGTGTATCCTAACCCGGTGGCGAGGGTGCTATCGGTGCAGGCTGAGGCAGAGGTGGCGCGCTACGAGCTTACCAACGCGAGTGGGGTCCGGGTTAAGATGGGCGCACCTAGCGCGAGCGATCTACGGCTTGACGTGTCGCAGCTGCCAGAGGGATTGTACCTCCTTCACCTCGCGGATGCAGAGGGTAATTGGACAATCTGCAAAGTGCTAGTGCAGAGGTAGCGATTGCGAAGAGAGCTAGGCGGTAGGATTCCGTCGAGCTGGTGAGTTAGGATTGCGGCTCTACCGAGAGGTAGGGCCGCAATTTTGTTTTTATTCCAATTGGCATTACATTTGCCGAGGGCTATGGAGGATTTCTATCAACACTCTATTTTTGCAGCGTCAGAAGATTCTATTTGGAATTGCGTGTTTAAAGAGATAAATAGAAGTCCGGTTGGAAAGAGGTTGAATTTGCGTTTTGGTATAATAAAAGGGAGATAGGTGTTGCGAGGGTGAAGGAAAGGTGATTTTAATGAAAGGATTTTGTGCTGTACGCTTGAAGGAGGGTTGCGCATCTAGATGTTTTTTATAGGGTTCTTGTATAAATATCGAATGTAGTCATGAAGCTGAAAGCGAAGATATACCTTACAGAGGTGGGGACCTCCCTACTGATATACGCTGTGATTATGGCGGCGATTTTTTATCTGGTGCGGCGGCATGATGTGCAGCAATCGCAACAGCAACTAAAATTGCTGATCGAGCAGACGGCGGATAATTTTCAGAGCCAGCTCGATAAGGATTTGGCCATAGCAAGTACCCTTGCGGAATCGTTTTCCGGAATGCTTACCGGTCTCGATACGCTGCCGGTGAAGGCGTACCAAAAGATGTGCGAAGCGGTATTTGTTGGTCAGCCGCAGCTTCAGGTACTGTGGTCGCAGTGGGACATGTCGAAGCTATCGCCGCTCGACACGGGGCGTTTCCGCCTGTCGATCTATCGTTCGGAGGATGGCCTTGTGCGCCGCCGCGATACGGTTTCCTTCGCGACGCTAACGAAGGGGTGGCAGTTTTTCGCCAAGGATAAGAGCCGCAATGTGATTCTGGAGCCGTATTTTGATAAGACTTTGTACAAAGATCGGCCGGTGCATATGACGACGCTGGCGGCGCCGGTATTCTGGCGTAAGGAGTTGATAGGCACGGTGGCGGTGGACATTTCATTGGAGAATCTGACCAGCCGTGTTCAGGCATTGCATCCGACTCCCAACAGCTACGCGACGTTGATTTCCAACGGTGGGATTATCGTGGCGCACCCTCTGGAAAAATACATAGGAATTAATGTAAAGGATGATCAACTGGGGGAATACACGGGCGAGGAGGTCTACGAGATGCTGAGCGAGCATAAGGAGTTCACGTTGGAGACGACATCGGAAGTGCTGGGGGAAAAAATCATCGCCATTTTTAATCCGTTGCGAATCAATCGGACCGATACACCATGGACGCTCTGCGTGGCGGTTCCGGTAAGCGACCTACTCGGCCATTCGAATCGGGTGCTCTACATCATGCTGGTCATGAGCGTATTTGGATTTGTGCTCATCACCGTGTTGACGCTTGTGTTTACGAATCAACTGACGTTCCGCATCAAGCGTAGCGCGGCATTCGCGAAGCGAGTGAGCGGAGGTGATTTCGAGGGGCGTCTTGAAGATTCCCATTCAGACGAGCTGTCAGATTTGGCCCACTCCATGAGTAGCATGTCGGAGGAACTCCACGCGATTTTTGCGGGTATACGGGAGGCGTCGCTCGATGTGAGCCAGGCTGGAGAGCAGCTAGAGAGCAACGCGAAGAATCTTCGTGAAGCATCTGTGGATTTGGTGTCGGCTTCAGAAGAGGTTCATAGCGCCGTGCATCGGGTTGCGGAATCGATCGATTTGAGCAATAAGTCCGCGCAGGATTCGAAGCTGGTTGTTAGCCGTGCGGTGGATTCGTTTGAGAAGAGCGATGAGAAGTCGGTGAAGGCTTCGGAGGAGATGCGGAGGGTTTACGATAAGATTCGGGTTGTCAACGAGATAGCGAATCAAACGAATATTTTGGCGCTAAATGCGGCGGTGGAGGCGGCGCGCGCGGGCGAACATGGGCGAGGGTTTAGCGTGGTGGCAGTAGAGGTGCGTAAGCTCGCAGAGCATTCCAAGGAGGCGGCGAATGAGATTGTGAGCCTCACGGAGTCGAGTCTTAACATCGTTGAAGATTTGCGAGGAACGATGAGCGGGCTGTCGAAGCAGATAGCGAGTACGGCCGATCACGCGGAGTCGATAGCGTTGGCCAATATTCGGCAGCAGGTGGATGCGGATCTTATTCGCACATCGTCGGATAGGTTGAAGGATATAAGCATGGAAAACGATAAGGCGGCGCAGGCGTTGCTGAGCTACTCGGAAAAGCTGATTACCCTTTCGGATCGGCTCAAGGAACTGCTCGCGCGGTTTAAGTAGGGGTGTAGGGGGGAGCGCAGAACGATTTTCAGAGAAGAGGGGGGAATTGCGCTAACGCGCTTCCCCCCTCTTCATGTATACGATTCTGATTACGCTTCGAAAGAGCTACTGCGGGCCTCGCGCATTCGTTCGGACAGGTGGGCTTTCGCGAACCACCGCTAGAAGCTCTCCCCCTTCGCGGATGCGCGAGCGGGGCGGCTGGTGTCCCTCGCGCTAGTAGCCTTTTTTAGCTTCTAACTCTCGACGTAAATTCTGGGGATTCGTCTAGATATGGTGCTGAGGACTTCGTAAGGAATCGTGCTGAGCCAGGCGGATAGGTCTAGTAACGTTGGCTTGGTTCCGAATAGCGTGACGCGGTCCCCCTCGTGGGCATCAACGCCGGAGACGTCGACCATACAGGTATCCATGCATATATTGCCGATGGTGGGGCATAGCGTGCCATTGATCTCAACCTTTCCAACGCCTTGGCCTAGGCGTCGTGGGTATCCGTCGGCGTAGCCGATGGGGATTGTGGCAATGACGGAGGGGCGCGAGATGAGTCCGTGCCGTCCGTACCCTACGGTGTCGCCCGGATTGAGGTGACGGAGCTGCGCGATGAAGGAGTGGAGGCTGGCGATGGGCGTTAGCTGGGTGCAGCTGGCAGCAGAGAATCCGTGGAGGCCGATGCCGAGTCTCGCCATGTCGTAGGGTTTTGTGTCGAAGCGTTCTATGCCGGCGGAATTGAGGGCGTGCCGTAGCGGGTGGTAGCCGAGTCGCCCTTCAAGCGTATTGGCCATGCGGTTGAAGAGGTCGAGTTGGCCGATGGTAAACGCGTCCTGCGCGGGTTCGTCGGCGGCGCAGAGGTGCGTCATGACGCTTGCGACGCGCAGCGCGGGGGTTGCGATGAGGAGGTCCGCGAGCTCTTGTATTTGCGCCTCGTTGAACCCGACCCGGTGCATCCCTGTGTCAAATTTGATGTGGATAGGGTATCCTTTGCATTTGGCGAGGGAAGCGACTTTCGAGAATTGGTCCGCCATGGCCATGGAAAAGATTTCGGGTTCGAGCCGGTTTTCGATGAGCAGGGCGAAGGATTCGGGTTCGGGATTTAGCACAAGGATAGGTAGGGCAATGCCTGCCTTTCGAAGCGCGAGACCCTCGTCGGCGAAAGCCACGCCGAGGTAGTCGACTTTCTGGTATTCTAGGAATTGCGCCATTTCGATAGCCCCGCATCCGTAGGCCCAGGCCTTGACGAGCACGAGGAGCTTGGAGTTGGTTGGGAGGAGGGAGCGAAAGTAGTTGAGATTGGTGGTAAGGGCGTTAAGATTTATTTCGAGCACAGTGCGGTGCCGTCGCATCTCGAGGATTTTGGATATTTTTTCGAATTGGTAGCTTCTAGCCCCTTTGATGAGCGTGGCGCAATCGTCGAGAGTATTTTGCTGGAAGTGCGCGAGGAATTCGTCGGTGCTTGCGTAGAAGGTTGCGTTTGCGAAACGCTCGTGCTGGAGGCTTAGCGTGGGGCCAATGCCGATGAATCGATTAATGCCATGCTGCTGCACCTTATTGGCCACGAGGCTGTACAGCGCATCGGCGGGAAGGCCGCTCTGCTCGATATCGGAAAGGATTAATGCCTTCTGATGCTGCCCGGCGTTCTGCGATAAGAAATCCAAGGCGACGGAGAGGGATTCGAGGTCGTTGCTGTAGCTATCGTTGATAAGGGCGAGCCCATTGGCGCCGACCCGGCGTTCGAGTCGCATGGGTAGGGCCTGTAAAAGCGAGAGGTTGCGCGTTGCCTGCGCGGGGGTTAGGCCGAATTCCAGGAGCGCGAGGAGGGTGATAGCAGCATTTTCGATAGAGGCTCCATCTCGGCCGGGGAATTCGCCAGAGAAGCTGATTCCCTTGTATTCTGCTCTGAAGCAGAGGCGTTGCAGCGCGCTAGCATTGCTGCTGTCGATAGAAATGAAGAGCGTTGCGCTGGGGTCCTGGAGCGACCATGAGATTAGCTCAACGCCCAGAGGCGCCAACGTGGCTGAAGCTTCGCTAAAGACAATCTGCTGGTCGCGGCAGAGCAGGAGCTTTTTGCTCTCCTTAAAGAGGCTAAGCTTTTCGCGACATTTCTCCTCCATGCTCGCGAATCCCTCCTGGTGGGCGTGCCCGAGGTTGGTGAAGATTCCCACGGTTGGGCGGATCATGGCTTGTAGCCTTTCCATTTCTCCTCTCTGGCTGATTCCGGCCTCGTAGATTCCGATTTGGTGTTCCGGCAGGAGTCCTAGGAGCGATAGCGCCACCCCGACCTGAGAGTTGTAGCTTTTTGGGCTGTGGTGCACGCGCATATGGGGTGCGAGCGCGTCGTGCAACCATTCCTTAACAATGGTTTTCCCATTGCTGCCGGTGATGGCCACGATAGGAAATTCGAAGCGTTGCCGGTGGTACGTTGCGAATTGCTGCAGGGCGTGGAGCGTATTGCAGACCTCTAGGAATGAGGCGTCGGGAAGGTCATGGAATTCGGCCCTGATTTCCGATATAACAAAGCGTCGTACGCCTTTGCGGTAGAGGAACTCAATGAAATCATGCCCATTATGCCTAGGGCCAACGAGAGCGAAAAAGAGGACCCCGTGGCCGTTGCTTACGGTGCGGCTATCAATGGATACCTCATGGATGGACCCTTCGGTTACGCCGTAGATTTGGGCATCGATGGCCCAGGCGACCTCCTGCAATGAGTATTGAATCATCGTGTTCTATGGTTTATTGCCGCGCAAAGTTAGTCTAAAAGAGACTTTTGCGGCAAGAGATCCGCATGTAGACTCTCCTTCGCGTTGGCCATTACCGTGCCTAGGCGAACCGGTGCCCTTGGTTATCCTTAGGTGCCGCAGTTACTTTCGCGTGGCTTTGCCGGTAGGAGAACTTTTTCTGTAGATAGAGAGTTCGTTAAAGATTCTTAGGTTCCGTTGAATCTTCGTGTAGAGCAGGATGAAACGGATGTCGACGCATATGCTACGGGCATTATCACCGTTAAAAGCGTATAGCCCGAGGATGCCATCCCCATTGCTATCGAAGGCGAGACCGATAAGGTCGCCCATACTATTGATAACTGGGCTGCCGGAGTTGCCCCCGATGATGTCGTTGGTTGTGATAAAGTTAATGGGCATCTGCCCATCATCGAGCTGAAAACCAGAGAAGGCGCGGTTGTCGTAAAGGTGTTTTAGGGTGGGGTTCATTTGATACTCGCGCGCGCCGGATCGGCTTTTCCTCTCCATGTCGGCCAAGGTGGAATAAAAGTTGGCGCGCGTGCCATCCGGGGCGGAGATGCTTCGTACCCTTCCGTAAGAGATTCTCAGCGTTCCATCTGCATCGGGGTAGATTACGGAGTCAGAATACTGCTCCAAGAGGCCTTCGAGATAGCGCTGATGCCCGCTACGAAGGAGGGTTTGCGCGTGTGAGAGCCGTTGCTGTAGGGAATTGAGTTCTTGCTGCATGGAGCTGGCGAGCTGGTAGATGGGGTCTTTTTTTAATTTCTTCAAGGTTGGATTGTTCAAAAAGTTCAAGAGTCGATCTTTTGAGGCGAAAAAGCTCTTAGCGTACGCCTTGCCGAGAGAGAGAGCCACATTGTCCGGGGAGATGACGGAAGTAAACGCGGTGGGCCAGTCCCTGCGCGGGAGCTTAGCTAGGCAGAGCCCAAGCATAGCGCCAGTGGAAATGCTATCGCTACGCATCCCGGAGGGTGTGTAGAGCGGGTCGAGACTGGCTTCGTTGAGTTGCTTTTTGAATGCCGCGATAGATTCTTTATCATTGGCTTTCAGGGCGCTGTCGAGGAGGGAGAAGCGCGCGGCCAGCTGGGTTATAGGCATTCCCCAGCGGAGCGCTTCGCGGAGGAGAGTCGCTTGGTACTGCGCATTGCGTGCAGCGCTGATTCCATCGTGGATGGAAGGAAGGGCGGAAGAATATTTTTTTTCAAGGGAGGGAGAATGCGAATACCATGCCCGGAAAGCATTGGAGAAAGCCTCCCGCTGCTGCAATATGCTGTCGGCATTAATGGCATCGCGCTGCATGCTGTAGTACTTCAAGTAGTTGGCGGTGATTTCACGAATAGGATATATGAAAGATGCGAAGGAAGGGTTTTTGGCCGCGATAGAGTCCCAAATGGGGATTAACGCACCCCACACCTCAATCTGCGCCTTGCGGATGAAGTCGCGGGCGAATGCAATTTCCTCGGCCGGGGCGTAGCGCTGCGTCACGGCGGGGTATCCCACGATGAGCGCGAGGTCTTCCTCTTGGTATCCATTCGGAGAGATGGAGAGGAATTGCGTAGGTTTGTAGGGTTGATTTTGTGGCGAGAAGTCGGCGGGTTCGTTGCTTGCATTGGCGTAGATCCGTAGGAATGCGAAATCGCCGGTTTGGCTAGGGTATTGCCAGTTGTCAGTATCGCCGCCAAATTTTCCGATGTTAGCGGGAGGCGCCAGGACGAGCCGAACGTCGCGGAAAATTCGCTGCGAGATGAGCGTGTAGCGATTCTCCGCGAACTGGGGGGCGACGTAGGCTTCAACCCCCTCGTGTTGGGTTGCGGTGTCGAGAATGCGGGCGATGTTTTTGCCTATTTGCGCTTGCTGCTCCTCGATAGAGGCGTTGGGCGATACTCCATCGCGCACGAGACCGGTGATGTCGAGCATAGCTAGCGGGAGCGCGACCGTCATACCCTCCACGTGCACCTCATCCGCGAGCGTTGCGGCGTAGAAACCATCGTTCGTGAGCGCGGGCGATGCCTTGCCGATTTGCTGTAGGGCGTTGCTGATACAGTGGTGGTTGGTGAGAACGATGCCGCTACGGCTCACGATGCTCCCCGTGCATCCGGTGCTAAGTTTTACTACGGCATCCTTAAACGAAGGTTCGTTGGCATTCGCGAGATCGCTAACTCTCATAAATTCCAACCGATCGAGCCTCTTGACGATTGATGGGGTAAGGTTAGGAAGTAGCCACATGCCTTCGTCAGCGAAAGCGGTTGGAGTTAGCGCTGCCGATAGGAAGCAGATGAGTAGAGCGGTGCATCTTTTCATGGTTGAAGGAGTAAAATGTTTCTTTGCGTAGCCGTAGCCCTCGTGCGTTTGAACGAAAAGGGAGGTGCTTTTGTTGTTCTAGTCGAGCGAGAGTGCATTTCGTGGCAGGTGTTAGTCGTAAAGTTTCTCTGGGGGATTGCCTCAGGTAAGGTGCTTGACGAGTATATTTCTGGCCATGCTCACATGATGTTTTACGAATAGTATAATTAATTTGGATGAAGTTTTCCGATTTGATAAGTATTCGCTTTTTGTTGAAAAGTTTTCAAATTTTATGCCCTTTAATGCGTTTGATTTGAAAGGATTTAAGCGGGTGCCCCAATCTTGTAATGTAGTAAGGTAGAAATAAAGAAAATTTTGTGTTAACTTCGCACCCAGTAAAGGGGTTTGCACTAGAAAGAGAGCCTTATAGGCGAAAAATAGAGAAAGATATGTTTAGAGAACAAGTGTATAGAGAGCGGCGGAATGCGCTTCGCAAGAAGATTCGTTCGGGTCTTATAGTTTTCCTGGGGAACGGTTACGTTCCAATGAATTATCCAGATAATACGTACCCATTCCGTCAGGATAGTAGTTTTATGTACTACTTTGGCTTAGATCTTCCGAATCTGGTAGGGGTGATGGATTTAGAGGGAGGGCGCGATACGATATATGCTGATGATTATACCATAAACGATATAATTTGGATGGGCCCCCAGACGAGCATCGCGGAGCAGGCGGAGCGGGTGGGGGTGCAAATGGTCCGTCCTCGTAAGGAAGTGGTGTCGGAGGTATCGAAGACGGTACAGGCTGGTCGGAGGGTACATTTTTTACCTCCGTATCGTGGCGAGCAGACGCTGGAGCTGAGCGAGTGGCTTGGCGTATCTCCGCATAGACTGTCGCAGTATGTGTCAAAGGATTTGGTGAAAGCGGTAGTGGAGCAGCGTTCCGTGAAGGGTGAGGAAGAGATAGCTGAGCTTGATGCGGCGAATGAGATTGGGCGCGACATGCATCTAGCGGCGATGCGATTGGCGCGGCCGGACAAAAGTGAGCATGAGATCGCAGGGATCCTGGATGGGATAGCGCGCGGCTACGGGCGAGTGCCCTCGTTTTCGACCATTCTGTCGATGAATGGGCAGATTTTGCATAACGAGAAGCATGATGGCATCCTTAAGGAGGGGCGATTGCTGCTAGTGGATTGCGGCGCGGAGTCGTTGAGCTACTACGCGTCTGACAATACGCGCGTGACGCCGATAGGAGGGAGGTTTACGCAGAAGCAGCGTGACATCTACGAGATTGTGCTGGACGGCGTCAACACGGCAATAAGCTTAGCGAAGCCGGGCGTTAAGTATCTAGATGTGTATAAGGCCGTTTGCAAGGTACTTACAGAGGGTTTGCAGGGAGTCGGCGTGATGGTTGGCGATGTGGATGAGTCGGTTATGAATGGGGCGCACGCGCTATTTTTCCCGCATGGGCTAGGGCATATGATAGGGATGGATGCGCATGATATGGAGGGGTTGGGTGAAGATAACGTGGGGTACGACACCGAAGTGAAGCGCCAAGATCAGTTCGGGACGGGGTCATTGCGCTTCGGGAGGCGGCTACAAGAGGGTTTTTGCGTTAGCGTAGAGCCTGGGCTCTACTTTATTCCGGAGCTGATCGAGAAGTGGCGGCGCGAACGTATCAACGCGAACTTCATCAATTTTTCGAAGCTCGAAGAGTACCTGGATTTCGGTGGGATCCGCTTGGAGGATTGCATAGTTATCACGGAGACGGGGTGCCGCGTGCTGGGCAAGGAACGCATTCCAATCACGGTGGAAGAGGTGGAAGAGGAGATGCGAAGGGAGATTTGAGAAGTGGAGTTCTGCCGTACGCGCGCGGGAAGGAGATTTGCGGATTGAGGTAGTGGTGAGCTGGCGTGAAAGGTCGGGAGTGAATGGGTTGCGGAGAGCTGGAGCCCTGCGAATCGGATGGTTTGCGATGCGCAGTAGTTCTCCCCGCTTTGGAGCGGGGCTAGGGGGGAGGGCTTTGCGCATTTCTATTTTCGAGAACGTTAGGCTGAACCAGTTACGTTCGTGTTCGTTTGGGTTCTGCTATACGCGTTGCGGAGGAATGGCTGCCACAGTTGGGTAGAGATTGGGAGAGCTGTTCGGGAGTGCAGGGGCTCCGCGTCGTAGGAGGCCATACGCGGGCATGGAAGTGCCGAGAGGTATTGTGGCTAAGATGTATGGAGGGAGGGGTTGAAAAACGGGAAGTGCATCTTTAGTAAGAAACTAGCGGCGGAAGGGTTGCCCGAGAGGAGAGTTCGTTGTACTCCCCGTGGATTGTACGATAGAGCGTCTCCGCATCGAAGGGGCTGGGAGTGCTAGCGAGTTGAAGCATTGGAAGATGCATGAAGGAGAGAATAGGAGAGATGCGAGTTAGGCAGATGGTTATAAGGCGGTTAGGCGTAGTTCTATGGCTGCTGCTGTGGGGTGTGTCGGTTGCCCGAGGAGGGGAGCCGTACACATTCCATTTTGCAGCGACCCCTGAGGGCGGCATACGCGTAACGATGGAGGTTCTGGATTTTGTTTCTCTCGATGCGCGTGATGGACGAGGGAATGCGCGCACGGCGTTCCATATGGTAGGGGTTCCGAACACTATGGAGAGGGGCTACCCTTCGCTACCGTACATTGCAGAGCTTCTTCCCCTACGGAGCGAGGGTGCGAGGGTGCGCATTATCGAAGCGGAATATGAAGAGTTAGCCACGTTTCCGCCGATTCCTTCGCGGGGGACGGTAGTTGCGGGCTCGGAGGAGGCGCAGGTTCCCGTGGTGGAAGGAGCGGCGTACGAAGATACGGTGGTGTGGCCTCGCGAGGTGGCGCAGCTCCGAGTTTATGGGGGAGAGGAGGAGCGGTGTCGCGTGCTGATGTATCCTTTCCGATACGATCCCCGCAAAAAGCGAGTAGAGCTTGCGCGTAAGATAGTGGTCGAGGTTACGCCGGTTCGTGGTGCAACCAAAGCGTCGCGAATGCTAGCGGGCGGTGAGGTTAGATGGCGAGGAGAGAACAGGGGGCGAGGGTGTATGCTCGTGATTTACGCCAAGGAGTTTGGGGAATCGCTAGAAGATTTTTTGCATTTTAAGCGGATGTCAGGGCTCACCGTGGAGACGGCATCCTACGATGCGAATGGCGGGGGCGATTTAAGGGATACCGCGGAGATTCGGAAGTACGTAAAGCGACAATACGAGGCAAAAGGTAAGGATTTGCGCTACGTGCTGCTAGTAGGTAACTTTAAGAAGCTTCCATCCGAGCGCTATGAGGGGGTAAAAAATAAGCTCACGGTGAGCGATTGGCTCTACTCCCCGGTTACTCCCCGCTACGGGAAGGATCAAGTTTCGTTTGGGCGCCTGCCAGCTGAAACGCAAGCAGAGTTACAGCTAATGCTGGGCAAGGTGCTCAGCTACGAACGGGGAGAGCTGAGCGCTGGGGAGCGTCTTAACCATGCCTTAGGAATCGCATCCGGGGAGTCGGAGATAGGCTATGCAGGGCGCACGGATGCCCAGCAGGTTGAATTTTTAGCAAAGATGCTGCAGGATGGGGGGTATGCGTCGGTTGCAAAGGAGCTGGACAACCCCGCGGGGACGAGAGTTACTTCCCGCGAGGTGATTAAGCGGGTGGAGGCGGGCGTAGGTCTTATAAATTACGTGGGCCATGGGTATCCGAGTAGCTGGAAGACGTCGGGGATGACGACTGCAGAGGCGCTGGGCTTGAAGAATCGGGGCGTTTGGCCATTCGTTCTCTCCGTGGCGTGCGATAATGGGAGGCGAAGTGGGTCATCGCCATCGTTTGCGGAAGGGTGGCTCCTGGCGCACGATGGCGATGCGCCGACGGGGGCAATTGCGTTTACGGGCGCGACGCGCGAAATTGTGTGGGAAGAACCCATGCTGGCGCAGGAGCGCATAAACATGTTGCTGCTGCAACAGGGGAGTACGAGCTGCCCCACGCTGTCGGTGGGGGATGCGTTTACGCATGGATTGATTAAGATGATGGAGGCGTATGGGGACGATTGGGGTGTGCTGCAGAGCGCGGACGTATGGCATCTGTTTGGAGATCCTTCCCTGCTATTTCGGAGCAGCCTACCGCGCCGACAGGTTGGGAGCTGGCTGCCTCGGCTCTTGGTGGAGGGAATGACAGAACTCCCGGTGCAGTGCGCGGATGATGGTAGCGTGGTAACGTTGTGCCGAAAGCGCGCGGGGAGCGCCCCGCGCTACGTTTCCGCGATAAGCGAGGGGGGGCGTGCATTCCTTACCGGCCTGGATTTGCAGCAGGGCGACGAGGTAGAGATAGCCGTGGTGCGGGCAAATTGCAGGGTTCTCGAGGCGAGCGGGATTCCCGTGCTACCCCGCCAGAATACGCAACTGTTAAGCTACACGAATGTGATATTTAAGAATTCTACCAGCGCGGGGGTATTGAAGTGTGGCGAAGAGGTGGAGCTGGCGTTGGACGTGGTAAATGCTAGCGGAAAAGCGTTTGGGGAGGCACTTTCACTGCGGCTCGAGGTGACACCGAGCGGGGCTCTTGAGCTGCTGCCTGGAAGCAGCGCATTGCGTTTGCCCCCTCTCGCGGAGGGCGCATCGCTGAATGAGCCGTTGCGATTCTCTTTTAGAGTAAACGCAGTGGATAGTAGGGTTTCAAGCGTGCGTGTGCGCCTGCTTGTAGATGGGGCTGGTGGAGAAAGGGTCCTTGCCGACAGGTTGTTACCCTACCAATGCGATGCGCGTGATGAGTTCCGCACCCTGCCAGAACATTCCTTGCTAATCGATCCGAATCCTTCATCGGGCGCGGTTCGTTTACGCGTGCGTGAGGGAATTGCAGGCGTAAGGGTATTTACAATGTTGGGTTTGCCAGCGCTGGCGGTTCGCGTTGATGGGCGCAAAGAGCTAACTTTGGGTATGCATAACCTTTCGAACGGGGTGTACCTGATTTTAGTAGAGGGCGTTGATGGGACTGTGTATAGCCAGAAGGTAGCGTTGGTTCGATAGCAGTCGAGTGGCGAGGCGCATGTTACGAACGCGGTATACGCCATGTTGAATTTTCTGATAGATGGAAGCGATTTGCATGCTATTGCTGCCATGGGATGCCAAACGGTTGTACCTTTGTAGTTGCGAGAACGGGTTGAGAAAGGCAAGTACGTAGATTTTGCATTTTTTACGTTGCCCATCCCATATGGACGAAAGCGCTTTTTTAGTTTAGGCAAGGAGTAAATGAGCATAGTAAGAATTCAGTCTTCCCCATATACGGTGTCGCAGCATCGGCTGAGCAATGGGTTGCGGTTGGTGCATGTAGAAACAACGTTGCAGCGAGCGAGTTGCGTTGTGCTTGCGCGCGTAGGTTCGCGCGATGAGGGACGGGGGGAGCATGGTTTGGTGCATCTGCTGGAGCACATGCTATTTAAGGGTACGAAACGCCGAAGAGCGTACCATGTGTCGACCCGTTTAGAGAGCGTTGGCGGAGATTTGAATGCTAGCACGTCAAAGGAAGAGCTGATGCTGCAAGCTACGGTTCTACCTCGAGATTTGGCGAGGAGCACGGAGCTGGTATCCGATATCGTGCAGAATGCCTCTTTCCCAACGCACGAGCTTGAACGCGAACGAGAGGTTGTACTTGAAGAGATAGCATCGTATCGTGACTCTGTGGTGGAAACGCTTTTTGATGAGGGGGAAGAGTTAGTGTATGGCGATAGCGCGCTAGGGCATCCGATACTCGGCACGCGCGCGAGCGTGCGAGGCTTTACGCGTGAAGATTTGTTGGCGTTTAAATCGCGTTACTTTGTGGCATCAAACATGGCGGTGTGCACGTCGGGGCCCTTTAGTGCCCACGATGTTTTTGCGCAGGCCGAGCGCCACTTCATCGGTATTCCGCGGGGCGAAGAGTTGCCCCCCCGAGCATTAGCTTCCTACGCGCCACCCCAGTGCCGCTGGCGAACCAAACGCACGGCGCAAACCCATTGCCTGCTGCTGGGCAAAGCGATTCCCGATGGGGATCCAGATCTTGATAAGCTGTTTTTACTGATGAATATTGTGGCTGGCGATGCGGCGAACTCGCGTCTCAATCTACTGCTTCGAGAGAAGCATGGACTCGTCTACACGCTGGAGAGTGACATTGTGCCCCTAAGCGATACGGGGTTCTACTCGATTTACTTCGGTACGGATAAGGCGCATGTGGTGAAAGCATTAGCGATGGTGACGCAGGAGCTACGCGCGATGACAGAAGTCCCGCTGTCGAGGACCAAGCTGCAAAGCGCCAAGCGACAGTATCTTGGGCAGCTAGCGTTGAGCCGCGTTACGGCGGAAGCCCTGTCAGTGGATAATGGGAGACGGGCGCTTCGCAACCAGCCGCCCATTACGCAGGAGCAGCTATTTAGCGCTGTGGAAACCATCACTGCGGATGATTTGCAGCGGATGGCCGCACGTGTTTTTGATGAGAATAGATACTATACGTTGCTGTATAGGTAGCGCGGTTTCGGCATATCTCCAACCGTCTGCCATACGCACTAAGTGGATGGCTACCCATTGCTGCCAGGAAGGCAGGGCAAGGAGTCTCTACTGGGCAGACTTGGGGCTATTGCTTCTGAATGGTAATCGTTTCGCTGCGACGTATGAGGGTGCGCGCGGGGGATGCGTTAAAATTTCGGTTGGGCAGGACGATAGACGCTAGCCGTGCGGAACAATGGCAGGAATGGATGCGCAACAAACGGGAGTTGCCCTTGTTACTAGGTTTAGAAAGGGCGTTGCGGGAAGGGGGAGAGGGCGTTTGGTGTTAGATTTAACCTGCACGGTTTAGCTGGTGCTTAGACGTAGCGGTGAGCGCGATGGGGAAGCTGTAAGGGTTAAATGAGAAATAAAGAGTCATGGAGAGGTCTTTAGCCCATAAGAGTATAAACGGGATGGTGTTTTGTATGGCACTGTCCTCAATATTAATTTTGCCTATGCTAGAAGGAGCAAGCGCGCAGACAGAGAATGGATTCAAAGAGATTGATGTGCTGAATAACTTCGAGCTAAATCCCTTTAGCTATTTTGTGGATGCACCTATTCTTGCCGCAGGCGGTAAGGATAGCTATAATGCCATGACTATAGGGTGGGGAGGAATGGGCACGCTCTGGGGCAGAAACCGGCCGGTGGTGACGGTGTACGTAGCACCGGGACGATTCACGCATAGATTTTTAGAGAAATCGAAATACTTCACAGTGATGCAGTTTTGTGATATTAAGGTGATTGAGTATATGGGGAGTCATAGCGGGCGTAATGGAGACAAGGCAAAGGCGTTGGGTCTTCATGTGGCTTACACCAGGAATGGGACGCCCTACTTCAAGGAGGCTGATGCAGTGATAGAGTGTGAGATTATGTACGGTGCCCCATTCGATGCGAAGAACTTCCGCAGTGGTGTTCCTAAGAAGACCTACCGCAGTTTCCCGGCCGGTATCCATTCGATGTATATTGGTGAGGTTGTGGGCGCATGGAAAAAATAGGTCGGTATGCGTTTTTTGAGTGCCACCCTATTTTATACGTGAAAGAGATAGAATATGCTAAACTATTCGGGGAGATTGCAGCAGCTGCTGTGTTTGATGACGTGCGTTTTGCTGGTCATGGCGATTAGCATCCGTCGTGACGGCAAGGTTGCGGGCTTGGATTTGAAGCAGCAAGAAAGGGCTTTGCCAGAGGTTGAGGCGTTGGCCGCCCTAGAGGATGGCACTGTGCGATTGAACACCACCGAGCTGGGAAAAGATATTATAGGCTACGGAGGCACGGTGCCTTTAGAGATTACGTTGGAGGATGGTAAGATAAAGAGTATCAAGGCGCTAGCGAATTCAGAAACCCCTCGGTTCTTCAAAGCGGCTTCCGCGCTTCTTTCCGAGTGGGATGGGCGGACTGTAGAGGAGGCCCTGAAGATACAGGTGAACGGAGTGTCGGGCGCGACCTTTTCATCGAAGGCAATCATTGAGAATGTCCAGCGGGGGCTTCAGTACGTAGCAAAAAATCCTGTGAAGGAATCTGCTTGGGCTGGGTTTGATTTTTCTATTAAGGCTATGGCAGGGTTGATTGTGGTGCTTCTGGCTTCCATTGTGCCGCTTTTTGTTAGGGACAAACGGTATAGAATCGGCCAGCAGGTCCTCAATGTGGTTGTGCTTGGCTTTTGGTGCGGTTCGTTCCTTAATTACACATCAATGGTTAACTATATGTCGAATGGAATGAACGTGATTGCGCTGATAGTGCCGATAATTATGCTGGTTACCGCTTTCGTATATCCACTTTTCGGTAAGAAATCATACTACTGTACGCATGTGTGCCCATTTGGTTCGTTGCAAGAGCTTGTGGGGAAATGCTTTAGGTATAAAGTTAAAATGTCGTCCCTGACTGCAAGACGTTTAGACCTTTTCCGCCAGATTCTGTGGGCAATGCTTATGCTATGTTTGTGGACGGGGGTTTGGTTCGACTGGATTGATTACGAACCATTCTCTGCCTTTGTATTTCAGTCGGCCTCTTGGGTAGTCATATCCATCGCTATTGCCTTCGCGGCTCTTTCTGCGGTGGTTGCGCGCCCCTACTGCCGTTTTGTTTGCCCAACAGGTTCGCTCTTTAAGTATAGCCAACATTCAATTTAAAAACTAGTAAAGGAGATGAAGATTTCACTTGTTCTCAATGCAGT
The DNA here is from genome assembly GCA_013333195.2 of Bacteroidia bacterium. Lineage (GTDB taxonomy): Bacteria > Bacteroidota > Bacteroidia > Bacteroidales > CAJPTX01 > Bacteroides_D. Next base: position 3,645 of record JABCPG020000050.1, on the reverse strand, counting down.
ACTCGCTATTGCGCTTGTGTTTCTCAGCTATAAGCTTGCGGTAACAGGCGATGGGCATGGGGGGACTCAGATATGTCGGAAGCGGTGCTTGACGCTATTCTTACTCGGACCTCTGTGCGTTCCTATGAGAAAAAATCCATTGAGAAGGAGAAGATAGAGAAGTTGCTTCGCGCAGGGATGGCGGCCCCGTCGGCGTTAAATAAACAGCCGTGGCACTTCGTTGTAGTTACGGACAGGAGTCGGCTGGAAAGTCTTTCGGAGGCAAATCCCTACGCGGCAATGGTCGCTAAGGCTCCGCTAGCAATCGTGGTTTGCGGTGACATGAACAAGGCGCTCGAGGGCGATGCGCGTGCATTTTGGATTCAGGACTGCTCCGCAGCTTCGGAAAACATTCTTTTGGCGGCAGCGGGGATGGGGCTCGGCGCGGTGTGGACCGGTACTTACCCCTCGAAAGAACGTTGCGCAGCCGTGGCTAAGGTACTTGCGTTGCCGGAGTCATTGATTCCCTTGAATACTATTGTCATAGGTTATCCGGATAAAGAGGTGCATCCAAAGGACAAATGGAACGTTGAAAACGTTTCGTACAATAAGTACGGTGGAAAGCAATAGGGGGGGAATGTGAACGTAATTGCATCAGAATGTAAAGTATGAAGTGGTTATTCATTGCATCAATCGGAATGCTGCTTGCGCTCAATGCGAGCGCGGCTAGAAAGCCTAGGACACCCGCTTTGCAGTTTAACCCGAACAGTGGAGTGAAGGCATCGTTGACCATGCCTGACGGTAGGGTTGTGAATTACACCGCCTACACGCGGCTCTATTTTGTCATCAACGTGGAGGATTCCACCTACCAGTATATGAATGTTTTTGTGCCGGAAGGCGCTACCCAGCAGACGCCCATTTTTCTCCGCACGTACGTGGGGGGCTACATGGCGAGCCAGGCGGGTGGTCCCCAAGCGGAGGATGCGAGTGGGCGTGCTTTAGCTGAGGGCTATGTGCTTGTCATCCCAGGTAGTCGCGGGCGAAGCTCTACAGTGAAAAGAGGAAAGGAAACTTTTTACACCGGGCGTGCTCCGAAGGCACTACTGGATTTAAAGGCAGCTATTCGGTATCTACGCCATTTTGATAGGTTGATACCCGGCAATACGGAGAAGATTATTACCGATGGGACGAGCGCCGGAGGGGCTATGTCGAGCTTGCTGGGTGCAACGGGCAATAATCCTGCCTACGAGCCGTTGCTTAAAGCGATGGGGGCCGCCGATGGGCGTGACGATGTGTTTGCGAGCGTATGCTATTGCCCAATCACGGATTTGGATCATGCTGATATGGCCTATGAATGGCTGTACGGGAATACTGACAGTCGGAAGAGTTTGCCGGAGAGCAAGCGGGCTTTGACGGAAGAGCTGGCCGCGCAGTTCCCTGCCTATATCAACTCTTTAGGTTTGAAGAAGCCAGATGGTACACCGCTCAATGCGGACAACTATTCTGAATATATCAAGCAGATTATTATTTGCAGCGCGCAGGAGGCCAAGGATGCTGGAGCAGATATTGCAGATTCGCTGGGCTTTACGTTCAGCGCAGAGGCAGCTTTTCAGGCTCCTATTAATGGCGGTGTTGGGTTGACAAGACAAGAAGGGAGAGCAGGCGAAAATCCTCCTATGATGAGGGGCAGAGGGGAGAGAGTAGGCGAATACATCACCGGGCTTGACATGGATAGGTATCTCAACTACATCGTGAGTACTCAGCCCCTTAAGGACGTCCCGGCTTTTGACAGCTACAATGTGGATGGTGCTCCGGCGAGCGGCGAGAATGGGGAGTTCGGAAATGAACGAGGCTCGGACGTAAACTTCACCGCGTGGGCTGCCGCAAAGGCGGGGGGCGCGCTATCGGAGGAGGTAAGGGAGAATGTTCGCCTGCTGAATCCTATGCGCTTCATAGGGGATGGAATGACTTCTATCGCGCCTCATTGGTATATTCGACATGGTGCCCGCGACCGTGACACTGCGTTCCCTATAGCCATTAATCTTGCTACGAAGCTACAAAACGCTGGCGTGGAAGTCAACTTCAAGCTTCCTTGGAATCGTCCCCACAGCGGCGACTACGCTCTGAACGAGCTATTTAGCTGGATAGCTGAGATTGTAAATTAGGGTAGCGCAGGGGGAGTATAGGGGCATGGCCGTAGTGCTACCACTCGCATGGTTGGCATTGAGGCTATGCCTGCGATTCTTTCTAGGCTACTATCCATGCGTAGAATTCGCCGGGTGCGTTTTTTGTAAGAAAGTTTTTTTCCCCATTTTTGGGGGGCTAGCATTCGTTCGGTTATAGAGCCTTCAGGCTTTTCGAAAGGTAGTGTCTGGAAAAGTGTGTAAGGGTAGTATCCTAAGATGGAGTTCCTTGTCATTACTTTTCCTTTAGATATTATTCTTGTTGCGCTCTCTGAGAGCATCCCAATCCTTGAAAAGAGGCAGCGATCTTGCATGGGAGGTTTGGGTTTTCTCCCAGGCTTCCCTTCCCATCAAAAACAGCACCGCCTCGGCCGAAGGGAGTGCCCCTCGCATCTTGAGGGTTCGTTTGTAAAAACTATTCAATCGCTCAATCCAATTGGTTGTGTAAATCATCCGATGAAATTGTGGCGGATAGTTCAGATGGGAGAAATAAGCCACATTGCGTGGTGCATCGAAACGCCGAAACGAGGGGTAACGCCGGCTTCATCAGGCAACGAAGGTACGGAATTTTTCAAATTGTCCGACCATAGAGTAGCCTTTTTGCTCAATAGGGAAGATTTCCTCCAAATCTCGCAGGAGTTTTCCCTTATCTTTGGAGGCGACACATACGCCCATCGAACGCTTTAGGTGGGTAATGCAGAATTGATGTTCGGCGGAGGGAAAAGCTTCTGCAACAGCAGTTTCTATACACGTAAGAGCATCCGAAACGATCAGGTCAATCTGCTCCACCCCTCGTTCCCGAAATGCGATGTGTTCGTTCCTCCAATTCAGTGCCACCTCGCTCGGATGATTAACCACACCTAGAACCTCCCTCGTGCCGTTGGGCAGTACCCCTAACATCGTGTAGTAAGCCTCTTGATGAACTCGTTCTTCACGGCGAGTCGAGACGTAGATAGCGTCAAGGTAAACGACCAAATAGCGAGGGGGGTGCGAGCGAAGAAGCCAGGCGTCAATCTCGGACTTACAGCCTCGGGCTAAGAAGCTAACCTGCTGTTTACTATAGTAGCGGCCATAAATCTCTTGGGAGATTTACCCAATCTGCTCCGTGGTTAACCCCTTGCTGTAGAGCGATGAAAAGAGATGGGCCTTCTCTTCTTCCTCGCTTCGAATAATCCCTAAAAGCATCGGATGAAAGTTCCCCTGACGACTCCGGGGAATCTGAAGGGCGAATTCCAAATGGCCAAAACTCTAGCGTCGGGGACGATAGCCATTGCTGCTTTCCAAAGACCCCTCTTGCCATAAGCTGCGCTCCTGTTTCATCAGGCTATTCAGGATTTCGCTCGTTAGGAGGCTAAAACTCTCTTTGTTCTTTGTCAAATCAGAAATCATTTTCGATATTTGTCCCTGTGTAAGCTTCATAAAAACAGTTCTTGTTTTCTATTTTATTTTTTCAAACTCCAAAGATAAGAACCTTTGAGGCTTA
>JABCPG020000049.1 GCA_013333195.2 Bacteroidia bacterium | reverse complement strand
GCGCGGGGGGACAGCGTCGAGACCAAGGCCTTCTGGGACGGCACGATCGCCTCGGGCCGCCGGCCGCTGCGCCTCAAGGTGCGGAACATCTGCGGGGACGAGACGGTGTATCCGCTGGAATGAGACTAAAGGTGTAGGCTCTTTTTGATGGTGCGTGCAGGAGCTACTCGAGGCTGTGAAGTAGCTATGGGTGGAGCCGATGCGCGATCGAATTTGCTGTGCACGGTGTTGAGTACATCGGGAGGAAATTTTGAGTAGGTTTCCGCCCGAGGCAAAAAGAGCTGATGGTGATTGAGGGTAGATGGGAAAGCGCGGGGACGCCATTCGGGGGGGCCCGGCGCTTTTTATGTAGGGGGAACATCCCTCTTCCCTAGTGCCTATGTTCCGTTGCGTGGGAGTTCTGCTCTGGATTTTACCGGTGTGGGAGTCGTGGGGCTGCAACGCTGCGTACAGGGCATTCACTCATCAGATTTTCAACCGTTACCGTTTGACTACAGGGCCGGGAGATATTGGTAGCAATCTATACCTGCAGGCAATGGTTAGAGAATGGTGCTGGCTGTCGGCTTGGCGCAAAGGAGCCGTTAGGGGGCGTTTCATATAAATTGCAAAAAGGTATTACCTTTGCGAGGCGGGGTGTGACGGGGTGGGCGATTGGGGGGAATGGCGCGCGGGGATGGGTGGAACACCTAGATGAAAATTGGAAAGCGATGCGGGTAGTGGGTCATATAGCGATAGCGACGTTGCTGCTGGCGGCGATGCCGTCGGTGCGTCTGGCGGCGCAGGTGTCGATAACAACGCAGGAGATAGATGGACGGGTGCAGGGCGGCGACACGAAGAATCGACGGAATTTGATACAGGTGGCGGTTCCGTTGCTTTCCGTGGCGCCCGATTCGAGGGCATCGGGAATGGGAGATGTTGGCGTTGCGAGCGATCCGGACGTTAATAGCCAGCATTGGAATCTGTCGAAATACGCGCTGATAGATAAAAAATGGGGGATTAGCCTTTCGTATATCCCCTGGCTGCGCAAGCTCACGAAGGACATTAACCTTGCGTATCTGGCGGGTTACTACCGAATAGATAAATGGCAGGCGGTGTCGGGTTCTCTCCGTTACTTTTCGATGGGCCAGATGAATTTCACCGATGAGCAGGGGCAGCCCATCAGTACGCACAACCCTAATGAGTTTGCGCTTGACGTGGGGTATTCGCGGAAATTTATTGAGGGCTTTAGCGGGGGTGTCGGATTTCGATTTATCCGATCGGACCTGACGGGTGGCGTTGCGCAGGCGAACCAGACTTCCAAGGCGGGGATGTCGTTTGCAACGGACGTTACGCTATACTACGAAAAGGGGCTTGAGGTTGGGCATCTCCCCGCGGAGATGGCTTTCGGCGCCGCGTTTACCAATATCGGATCGCGGCTTTCGTACAATGGGGTGCATAAATATTTTATCCCGGCGACGATGCGTCTTGGGGGGCGTTTCTCAATATCGATTGACGATTATAATAGGCTCTCCGGTATGTTGGACGCTTCAAAGCTGCTTGTGCCAACCCCCCCCCTATATAATGCTGACGGCACGATAGCCAAGGGGAAGAATCCGGATGTCGGGGTGGCGCAGGGGGTGTTCCAGTCATTCGCGGATGCCCCGGGCGGGTCGTTAGAGGAGTTCCATGAGATGTATTGGGGCACGGGGATAGAGTATTGGTACAGCGAGCTTTTTGCGTTGCGGTTCGGGTATTTCTACGAACATGAGAGCAAGGGAGGACGGCAGTACTTTACGATAGGAGCCGGGGTGAGCTATAACGTTTTTACCCTCGATGCGTCGTACCTTATACCCACGGCAGGCTTCAATAGCCCCATGGCAAATACGGTGCGATTCTCCCTGATGGTGAACTTCAATGAGCCTGCCAAGAAGGGTAAGGTGAAGGGGAACGTTCCCCAAGTGGAGGGAGAGGAAGAGGCGTACTAACCTTAAAGGAGATACGGGTGACGATGGAAGATCGAGGAGGCAGCGGAGGGTTTCGGGTTGGTACAGGGTACGACATCCATCGTTTGCAGGCAGGACTCCCGCTGCGTCTCTGCGGCGTGATGGTGGCGAGTGAGCGGGGGGCTGTGGGCCATTCGGATGCAGATGCCGCAATGCATGCGCTTTGCGATGCGTTGCTAGGAGCATCAGCGTTGGGCGATATCGGTGCGTTGTTCCCTGATACGGACCCGAGGTATAAAGGGATTGACAGCCGTTTGCTTCTTGGGGAAGTGGTGCGGCGTGTGGAGGCAGCGGGTTACGCGGTGGAGAATGTGGATATAACCATTATCCTCGAGGCGCCGAAGCTCCGCCCATACATTGATGCTATGCGGGGAGAGGTTGCCCGTATTCTACATGTGGGTGTCGGGAGCGTTGGGGTGAAGGCGAAAACAAATGAGGGTTTGGGCCCTGAAGGGCGTGGAGAGGGGGTGTCTTGCCAGGCGGTCGCGTTGCTCCGAGAGCGGGTACATGAGAATCGTTAGTTTACGGCCATTCCTCTTAGGGGAATGGAGAGTTTGCTCATCTCGGTGCGGTATGGTGGATGCAATCGTTTATTGCTCCACCGTTCGGTTCGAAACCGTTGTGGAGAAAACGTCCTACGGCTCGGGATGTAGTTCCGATAATTGGGTTATCTTTGCGAAGGTCTTAAGAAAAAGTGAAGTGCTATGAGTAAACGAAACGTATATTCTTTTTTAATAGTTGCAGTGTTGCTGCCTATGGTTGCAATTCTGCTAGGAGGAGCGGATGTTCAGGGGTGCACGTCTGCCGTGGTGTCGGGTAGGGTGACGGCTAGCGGGCGTCCGCTGCTGTGGAAGCTTCGGGATACAGAAAAGTTGGAGAATCGCCTCCAGTATTTTAGCGATGGCAAGTACGCTTACGTAGGGTTGGTGAATGCAGATTCTACGGCGTCGACGATGGTATGGGGGGGGTGCAACAGCGCGGGTTTTGCTATAATCAACACGGCCGCTTTTAACACCAACGCTGGCGACACCACCAAATTTACGGATCAGGAGGGGGTAGTGATGAAAGAGGCGTTAATGGAGTGCGCGACCCTGGCCGATTTCGAGGCGTTCCTCTCGAGGCGTAAGCGCCCCTGGGGGCTGAATGCCAATTTTGGCGTTATTGATGCGCAGGGCGGCGCGGCCTACTATGAGACGGACAATAATAGGTTTGAAAAGTTTGATGTTAACGACATTCATGTTGCGCCGCGCGGATTCCTGGTCCGAACCAATTATACCTTTACGGGCACTCCCAATGTGGGATACGGTTTTATACGCTACGCCACTGCGGAGCGGGAGATATCGGAGGCGCAGACGAGAGGCGTTCTAGATCGCTCCCTATTTACCGAAAGACTTGCGCGAAACCTTTCAAATTCTATGACGGGTGATAATTACTCTTCATCGGAGAGTGGAAGGCTAAGCGGCGAAATGATTAATTCTTCCGATTTCTTGTGCCGTTATGGAACCGCCTCAAACATTGTGGTTGAGGGTGTGAAGCGGGGAGACGATCCGGCCGGTAGCACGCTGTGGACTACGATAGCGTTTCCTTTGACGTGCGTTTCCTTGCCCTCGTGGCCGTCGTTAAAAAACGTTTTGCCCTCGTGCGCGGTGGCTCAGGGGGGCAGAGAATTGCCTGACTTGTCGCGATGGGCGCTCAGGGGGATGAAGAAGATTTACCCGATAACCCGCGGGAGCGGGCAACGGTACATGGACCTAGCGGCCTTTCGCAATAGGATTGATGGAGGAATCGGCGGGCGCGTCGAGAAGATGGAACGAGAGCTTGGGTCACGCTATGCGCGGATGGTGAAGGAATGGCGGAAAGGTAAACCCGTCAAAGAGGATGTGGTGCGCTTCTACGAGTGGCTCGATGCCTACCTGAAGGAGGAGTACTCCGCTATGGAGTAGCGGGCGTTTCGATAGGCGGCTAGATTGTAGACAGCGCGCCTTCGCGCGGATTTTTGTCCCAAAAGCTTCCGGGACGGGGCGGTAGCGTTCGTTCGATGCCTTAGCTGGTAGACCCTGGTGATATTAGGAAAATGGCGGTGTGCTTTACGCTACGTTTTCCCGACCGTCTGACTGGCTAGTGTCGATGGTCGGGAATCTATTTTTAGCCTGTGGTATTGCCGATAGAGAATAATTCATACCTTTGCAAGGTTGCGAGTGTTGGCAACAGGTGAATAACTGAAAAATTAACTAGTTGATGCGTTATGTTTAAGAATCATCCTAAAGGGCTTTTGGCAGCGGCCTTAAGCAACATGGGGGAAAGGTTCGGCTACTATATAATGAATGCCGTGCTGCTTCTCTTTCTTGTTTCAAAATTCGGGCTTTCCGATGCTACGAGCGGGGTTATTTACTCGGTGTTCTACGCGCTCATTTACGTGTTGAGCTTGGTTGGCGGTTTGATTGCAGATCGGACGCAGAACTATAAGAGGACCATCATGACGGGTTTGGTTATCATGGCGCTGGGCTATGTGTTGATATCCATTCCCATCATGGCTACGCCTGAAAACAGCGTGTGGCTGCTCTCGTTCACCTGTGGGGCCCTGCTTCTGATAGCTTTTGGGAACGGACTTTTCAAGGGGAATCTTCAGGCCATTGTTGGTCAGATGTACGACAACCTGGAAGAGGAAACCGCACGGCTGAATCCGCGCGACTTGGATAGGGTGCGCGGGCTTCGTGATTCGGGTTTCCAAATCTTCTACGTTTTCATCAATATTGGCGGGCTCATCGCGCCGTTCGTGGCGCCTTTGCTGCGTAGCTGGTGGCTAGGCGTGAATGGTTTGGAGTACAATGCGCAGCTCCCGGAGCTGTGCCATAAGTTTATTGCGGCGCAAGGGGCGTTGCCTGTCGACCAGCTTGCCAATCTTAACTCGCTGATTGCAAAGGTGGTGCCCGCGGGAGGGATGGTTGATGCGAGTATGGAGTGGTGCAGTAACTATCTCAAGGTATTCAACACTGGTGTGCACTATTCGTTCATTGCGTCCGTGGCGGCAATGCTTATCTCATTGGCTATCTTTATTGCCACGCGTCGCCTAATGCCTACGCCAGCTAAAAAGTTGGTGGCTGAAGCGGTGGTGTACTCGGACGAGGAGAAGCACGCTATGGCAAGCGAGATTAAGCAGCGTATGTTGGCCCTATTCGCTGTGCTAGGCATCGCGGTGTTCTTCTGGTTTTCATTCCACCAGAATGGGCAATCCCTTTCGGTATTTGCGCGTGACTTCGTGGTGACCAAATCCATTGCACCAGAGATATGGCAGGCGATTAATCCATTCTTTGTAATCGTTTTGACCCCGCTGGTTATGTTTATATTCAGCGCGTTGGCGCGTGGAGGAAAGGTGCTGTCGACACCACGTAAGATTGCTATTGGTATGGGGATTGCGGCCTTGGCCTATATTTTCCTTCTGGTGCTATCGCGGGTGCACGGTTGGCCTTCGGGGGATGAGTTCCGCGCGTTGGCGCCAGAGGTGCAAGAACCGATGCAAGCGGGGCCGTGGGTGCTAATTCTTACCTACTTCTTCCTCACGGCTGCCGAGCTACTGATTTCACCGTTGGGGCTGTCGTTCGTGTCAAAGGTGGCGCCCAAACATTTGCAGGGCATTTGCCAGGGGCTGTGGTTGGGGGCCACTGCGTTGGGCAATCTCTTGATATGGCTTGGGCCTGTCATGTACAATGCATGGCCGCTGTGGGCCTGCTGGGCGGTATTCGCGGCGGTGTGCGTAATCTCCATGGGGGTAATGTACGGAATGGTGAGGTGGCTCGAGCGCGCCACAGCGTAGCGAGGGTGTCCTTAGCGTGAAAGATTGTAGGGCGGGGGGCTTCAGAGAGCCTCCCGCCCTTTTTATTTATAGCCTGTGACGCGCTCTTCGCGCTGCGTTGTGGAGGTAGATGCTGAATGCGTATGCAACGCTTTCGCTGTTTAACCTGGACATGGCCGATTGGCGGCTTAGATCGGGGGAACGGCATGGGCCATACATTCGAAAGGATTGAGCGGCGCTAGATGCGGCGGTGCGTAGGGTGCTTTTTCTGGTTGTACCTTCCATTAGGTTGCGTGCGTAGGGTAGCATTGTTAGGGAGCGTGCGTAGGTCAGTTTGGTTTTGCTCCTACCGCTGTTTTGTATTCCCTGCTTTCATTCCGGCACGGATGCTCGACATGCTGTGGGCCGGGCAAAATTGCTACCTTTGCGTCGGTTGTATGGATACAGTTGGTTCCAATGATGGAAAGTAAAGAGACGAGAATTGCTATAGAGGATTGCTACCAAGCGCCCTACCGTAACTGCTACGGTTGCGGCCCTGATAATGTTGATGGGTGGCACATAAAAAGCTACGTGGAGAACGATGCCTTAGTGGTGGCTAGCTTTCAACCCGCAGGATATCTTACGGGCGGCGTGCCCCACTTTGCTTACGGTGGTATGCTGGCGGCGGTGATAGATTGCCATGGCAACGCGGCTGCAGCGTGGTTCTACCATCGCGCGCAGGGGTTGATGCTTGGGAAGGATCCCATGGCGCGAAGCGTAACGGCATCCATCACGGTGAACTATAGAAAGCCGACACCCATGGGCGTTCCTTTGCGTATTGAGGCGCGCCTGGTAGCGATAGAGGAACGCAAGGTGCGAGTGGGGGTAGTGATTTTGGCGGATGGCTCGTGTTGCTGCGAAGGAGAGGTGTTGTCGGTGGTAGTGAGGCAGCAGTAGTGGGCGGAAAAATGCGTGGGGGGGTACGCTGGCGAGTGCTTGTGAAGGGATGCTTCTGGAGGGGACTGTGCGTTTTGGTTTTGGTGGGAATGGCATCTAGGGAGGCTAACGCGCAGCGGGGGGGGCGAGGGACTTTTGCTTTTCTTGATGTTCCGGTATCCCCGCGGATTGCAGGGTTAGGCGGAAAGGTGGCGAGCGTG
>JABCPG020000048.1 GCA_013333195.2 Bacteroidia bacterium | reverse complement strand
TCGTAGCGCATACTTAACGTCTCGATGTTCGAACCGCTCTTCTGAGAATAGTACCTGCTATTCATCAAGTTACGCCCCTCAACGTAAAACGTGAGCCGCAACTGTATTACGTCCACCTCCACCTCGGCATCAAGAAAATATATGGCGTTGGGATGGGTTCGCTCAATTCCCACCTCTACGCGGTCAACCGAGATGCCAACGCGCGCCGGCCCAACATGGAGCTGGGTTTCTATAAATTGGGACATATCGTGGTGCGTAGATCTCATGCCCGGCGCATCTAGGCGCAGCATAGACCAGCTGGCACCCAGCTGCACATCAAGGACGCTTCGCACCCGGGTGCGCAACACCAAGCGCATAGGCACAGCCCTAGGCTGCGAGACGCACCTCAATCTCTCGATGAAGACCATGACGCTGACCGTTCGCGACGAAGAAACGGGGGATATTATCACCGAGGTAATCGATATTCCCACGCTCCCGATAAAGTTTGTACTCAACTCCGATCTCAGCGCCCTCAGTTGGGAAATCCACGATCGTAAGCTCTCGATAGACGAAGCCGAGAAGCGATACCAAGAGGTACTTGCCGGCGCCAATAGGCAACCCTTTTGGCAAGCATGGCTCCTCATCTCTATGCCTAACGCCTGCTTCTGTGCCCTCTTTGGCGGAGACCTTTTTGCCTGCCTCCTGGTGGCTCTTGATACAGCTGTCGGGTTCTACCTGCGCAAATTCCTCATCGGTAGGGGGCTAAACCACTACGTAGCCATTACGCTAGCCGCCGCCATCTCCATCGCCATACCGGTTCTCGGGATCTACCTGGGTTGCCCTACCGAAACCGGCTCTACGGCCTTGGCGACCTCTGTGCTTTACCTTATCCCCGGAGTACCCCTAATCAATGGTATTATAGATATTGTAGAGGGGCATACTCTCTCGGGAACATCCCGACTGATCCACGGAGCCTTGATCATTCTCTCGATAGCCTGCGGCATGGCCATTACGCTCCTCATTGCCACCGGCAACATTGCCAAGATATAGTCCTCACCCTCCGTTTCAATATCTATATGGATATACTACTGAGTTTGCTCCAAGATGCTTTTTTTTGCAGGCATGGCTGCGGTAGGTTTTGCCGCAGTATCGGTCCCCCCTCGTAGGAGCTTCCCTCCCATTATCATACTAGCCGCCCTAGGGCATGGACTTCGTTGGTATCTGATGAATCACCTCGGGGTAGACATCGTGGGTGCCTCCCTCTTGGCCTCAACGTTCATCGGATTCGGAAGCTATATTTTCGGGCGCTGGTGGGTACACATCCCCATGACGGTACTCGATATCCCTGCCCTATTGCCCATGATCCCCAGTATGTATTGCTACAATGCCGTCTTGAGCTTGGTACTCTTTGTAATACACCACAAAGAGCCCGCTCTGGCCGTGCAATACATGCAAGACTTCCAGACCAACTTTGTAATAGCCCTTACGGTTATCTTCACACTGGGGATAGGCAGCATCCTCCCCGTCTTTATCCTCCACAAGAGCTCCTATACACTATCCCGCAGGAAGTTTAAGGACTCCTAACCCCTCCTAAAGCGGCCCCCTCGAGAGAGGGTTTCGCCACCTCCCCCCCCAAAAAAAGGCGCACTATTCTCCCCCTTTAGTTACATTTGCAGCGTAAGCGACAGAGAGTATGACAGAGAGCGATTTTGATCTATTATTGGAGGCTTGGCAACGGAGTGGGCTTGCCGGTAAGATGAGCACCGAAGAGGTAACTCAGTTGCTCCGCGGGTGCCCATACAAAAAGGAGACACTAAAGCGGGGCGAACTATACGCCATCGGAGGGGACAAACTGTGCGACCTACGCATCGTAGGCAAGGGCGGCATCAAGGCAGAGATGGTGGGTACCTCGGGCAAACAACTGCTGATGGACACCCTAACGCCCGGGAGAATCGTTGCTCCGGCACTTCTTTTTGCCGAAGACAATGCCCTCCCCGTAACGCTCATGGCCAACGAGGAGAGCCTGCTTTTTAGGATGGACAAGGAAGACTTCCGAGACCTTATGCACCAATCGCCCCAACTGATGACGAACTTTATCGGCATCGTTTCCAACATCAGCATTTTCCTCATGGGCAAGATTTACCAACTCTCCCTACGTAGCTTGCAAGGAAAAATTGCCGACTACCTACTCCAAATCTACCTAAAAGAGGGCAACAAACGACTACAAATAGACTCGTCGTGGAAGGAGCTGGCGGATCGCTTTGGCGTGAACCGCCAATCCTTGGCACGCAGCCTCGCCCAACTCGAAGAGGAGGGATTGCTCCGCGTAGAGGGTAAGTCTATAGAAATACTCCAACCGCACCGGATGGCAGGGTTGGAGTAAGCACACATATTATATAGATATAATCGAACTATTGGTCTTCCCAATTACATTGAGGTTCGTTATCAATGGCCCAAGGGAAAAGAATATTGTTCTCCAAATGAATATGCTCGTGTAGCTGTTGCTCAAAGCGAGCAATCCGCTGAAGAACCAATTTATAACTTTCGCACGCATCCGCAGGTGGGGTATATCCATTGGTGAGAGCGGCAATCGTGCGATAGCGTTCGCCCTCGCCGTCGTGCTCCGCAAGCATCACTCCAATAGGGTGAACCACCGAACCACAGTGGAAAGAGCCCAACGTGCCTTCCCCCGCCAATGCTGCGAAGAGGTCGTATAGATAGGGGAATAGTACCTGCTCCTCTTTCTGGAGATGCTCTTCGAGGGCTAGCAAAGACTCGGCAAAGAGACTCCGCACCTCCATCAATTCGGGATGATTCTCACCATGTACGCTCGCCACCTTGTCTAGCAACTGAAGCGTTACAGGGCCCTCTCGGCGAATGCCTCGGTGGTGTACCTTGAGGATATAGTCCATCAGAAGATCTTTGTCCCACTCCTTAAAAGCATAAGAATAAGATCCTTCGCTTTGCTCTTGGAGAGCTTGATCCAAGGCTGTAATCACCTCTTCTACCGAAGCCCCTGCCTTAGCACAGGCCTCTATAAAGGGCTCTTCGCCATGACAGCAGAAGTCGATCCCATAGCGATGAAATACGGGGACGGCGCGGTAGTCGTAAGCCGCAATAGCACCAACGGTCGTGGTTTTATAATCCATTCCAGGCATAATTGTGTTCTGTTAAAAGGGTCAAGCAATCAGATTTTGGATATCCTCTTCTACGGTGCCGATACCGGCAATGCCAAAATTATCGACGAGCACTTTAGCCACATTGGGCGAGAGGAAAGCGGGCAACGTGGGGCCGAGATGGATGTTCTTCACCCCAAGGCTCAACAAACCGAGCAGCACGATAACCGCCTTTTGCTCATACCATGCGATGTTATAGACGATGGGGAGCTTGTTGATGTCGTCTAGCCCCATCACCTCTTTCAGCTTGAGGGCAATCACAGCAAGCGAGTAGCTATCGTTGCACTGACCGGCATCCAATACACGAGGGATCCCCCCGATATTGCCTAGAGGCAACTTGTTATAACGGTATTTGGCACAACCAGAGGTCAGGATCACGGTATCTTGGGGGAGAGCCTTGGCAAAATCGGTATAATAACTACGGCCACTCTGTCTGCCATCGCAACCGCTCATCACAATGAACTTGCGGATAGCTCCACTCTTTACCGCCTCCACTACTTTATCGGCTATACTGAGAACCTGATGATGCGCGAAGCCGCCCACAATGGTACCATGCTCAATCTCCGTAGGGGGCTGGCAGGTTTTTGCCAAAGCGATAACTTCACTAAAGTCTTTATTCCCTTGCTCATCGCCTTCGATATACTTAAAGCCGGGGTAGCCCGTTGAGTTCGTCGTGAAGACACGATCCTTGTAAGAGGCATTCGCCTTGGGCGGTACAATACAATTAGTGGTAAAGAGGATGGGGCCATTGAAGGTCTCAAACTCTTCTCTTTGTTGCCACCAAGCGTTGCCATAGTTACCAACAAAGTGTTTGTATTTCTTGAACTTAGGATAGTAATTAGCGGGAAGCATCTCGCCGTGTGTATAGACATCGACTCCGGTTCCCTCGGTCTGCTCAAGAAGCATCTCCATATCTTTGAGGTCGTGCCCGCTGATAAGAATACCGGGACGAGTGCCTACTCCAATATTAACTTCGGTGGCCTCGGGATGCCCATAGGTCTCGGTATTGGCCTTGTCGAGGAGTGCCATCACTTTAACTCCGAATGCACCCGTCTCGAGTACTAGGGCGGTTAGTTCCTCCACGGAGAGGAGCCCCATTGTAACGTCGCGCAAGGCACGTTCGGTAAATGCGTTTATTTCGTCGTCATTGTAGCCTAGGCGATCGGCATGCTCGGCATAGGCGGCAAGGCCCTTTAGTCCATAGATGGTAAGTTCTTTAAGCGAGCGGGCATCTTCGTTCTGCTCACGAAGGACCCCAACGCCGAGAGCGAGTTGGTCGTATTCTTCGGGAGTGCCCTGCATCGTAACAGCCTCATTTTCGGGCAATACGACGCCTAGGGAGAGAGCCTCCTCGCGCAATTGTTTTTTGAGATTGAAAGTGTGGGTCACACGCTTGGCGATGGAAGAGTAGTCAAAGTTGGCATTCGTTATCGTAGCAAAGAGCGACTCCATAATCGTCTTATCAGCCGTACGATAATCCAAATTCACTCCGGCTTTACGTGCTTCCGTGGTGATGATGGCAATTCCCTTGAGGTTGAAGATGAGCAAATCCATTAAGTTGGCTGTGGTAAAATCCTTACCGCAAACCCCTTTGAGGGCACAACCCTTATTGCCGGCCGTCTCTTGGCACTGGTAGCAAAACATTCTATTTTCCATTTCTTCGTCTTCTTTTTATTTCCTTTTACGGGGGCAAAGGTAGATAGCCCCGCTTTCCTCAAAAGTCGCCTATGCGACACTTCCCCCTTTTGCTGCAGAAAAAAGACTTATCAATCCCAAAGAGCACCGCCCTACGCCAGGGAAAAGTCCGCCCCACCCTCAAGAAAACTTCCCTGTATACGCAAAATAAGATTTCATAAAGAGTCTTTGGCCCTCTTATTTTTTTAGGTGTACCTTTGAGTGCGTAAACTATACATTCAGAAAGGATCTCTGCTCTTCCCTCTTTTTAGTACAACCATAGTAGCAAATATGCCATACCCCATAGACGAAAAACTAGTAATTGCAGTATCTTCCAGTGCTCTCTTTGATATGCAAGCATCTGACGCAATTTTCAGGCAAGAGGGAGAAGATGCTTATAGGAAGTATCAGCAAAGGATGAAGGCGCGCGCCGCCGTAAAGAATTTCCATACAGAAGTGCCGCAAAGGACGGACGACCAGATACTTATCTTCGCGGGTGCTTTCACGGGTGAGAATGTGACGCGGGTGGTGGGCTCCTACATCTCCATACCCATACGCATAGGGGTTCAAATCACAAAAGGCTACTCCCTCGAGGCGGGAGGATTTGTGGCCCTGGCCATAACGCGCGTTTTTTCCGGAAAGGTGGAAAATGGGTATCTCTGGACCCACCCGACCGACTCGGAGCCAGTCTCTTCCAAGATTCCCACTGCAAGCGCCGACTACAGCTTCAGCGACAACATTAGCAGGATGGATGCCGGCGTGGAGCTATACGGGTCGCACAGCCTTGGGGCCAATATCCTTCTCAACGTGGGGCTAGGGGTGGGGCTGATTCCCCTTTTCGATACGCACCACTTCAAAGGCATCCCCTTCGCCATGTAC
>JABCPG020000047.1 GCA_013333195.2 Bacteroidia bacterium | reverse complement strand
TTACTAAAATCGAAATCCCCCGACACGTTCATACTCCCCCCTAAAGCCCTCGCCCCGATCTCTTTTAAAGTTAACTTTCCGCGCTGCAAAGCGAAACCCCCCCTCACAACGCTCGCGCGCAGCTGCTGGAAGTAGAGGGAATCTATCTGCGAATCAAAATCAAAAACGACGCGACGCGCAGCCGATAGATCGGTAGGCCTTGAAGCCGCGGTATCCTTCCCTGGACTCTTTTCACCCTCGCCCTTCGCGCTGGGGAACAATTCATTCAAATCAACTCGATTCGAACGTAGCTTCAAATCGCCGGTCACAACACCCTGAGCCATCAAGTAGGGCAAAAAGTCGTATAGCCCTCCCTCCAGCGAAGCATCCGTGCGACCCGCCCGCAACCGAAGCTCTTCCACTCGTATCCGCTGCGTGGAAAGCGACATTCCCAACGTCGGCACCTGAACCTCCACCGGCAGCACACCCTTCACCACGGCATCCGTCAAACGCACATACCCTTCCAATTCGCACGACTCATACTGCTTCCTCTCAACCTGCGATCGGCTCGCCGCCATACGCACCGATAGGTCGAGCAACCCTCGCAACGTCAGGTCATCCAACGGCAACACCTCGTGCAGCGCATCCAATTTTACTTTGCCAACCACCGAAGCCCTCACGTTAGGATCGCTAAGAGGCGTACGAACATGCGCTTCCAGATCTACGGGATTTCCAGCCATCTCCGCGTGGAAACGATTCAAATCAATACGCGTGCGATCCATCACCTTCCCATCAAAATCCACATCCAGCGCAATTCCGATATTATCTACGCTCTTAGGCAACGACGGATACTTAAAATTCGCTCTAAGCACTTGCAGATTCAACTTTGCGCTAGGCAACTCCTTCCCATGTAGAACGCCCTTAATCTCTCCCCCCACCTGCAATGCGCCAGACGTCTGAACGTCTGCCAACCCTTTTTTATACATAGCAGGTACCAATGAAAGCAACGTTTTAAAGTCCGTGCGAGACGTCTCGAAACGCAAATCCGGCACTATCGAATCCCCTGGCATTGAGATTTCTCCGCCAAACTTTAACCCGAACTCATTGATCCGCAATTCGTTTTCTCCCAACCTATAGAACCTGCGTTCCAAATCCGCATCTACCGAGGCACCCAATGACACCGACACCCCCGGCACCATTACGCCAGCCCCCATCTTGAGCGTTGTCTTCGCAATTGTTAGCAATAGACCAAGGGTGGAGCGCTTCGCACCTAAGTCTCCCCGCAGCGTAAAGTCCAAATCCCTCGCCTCCGCAAAAATGCGAGCGCTATCATCGCGATACGAAAGCAGCGCACGCGATAGCGTCAATCGCCGCAAAGATATCCCTAGCGCTGAGCCCTGCTCATCCCCTGTGGAATCCGTTTCGACCACTGCCGAGTCTCGTTTCGGAAATACGTCCCAATTCACGCGTCCTAGGGTATCCTTATGGGCGTACGCACGAAGCCGCTGCAAATCGATACCATAAACCTCAATGCGGGAAGGATTAAATAGCGTTTTTACGTTCACCGCCAACCCGAATCGGTCGAATGCCGCCAACGTATCCCCCGCGAACGGCTCTCGCGTCAATACCGCTACATCCTCAAGCCCAATGTAGAGGCGGGGAAACGCCTTGATGAGCGATACATTCAAGTCCCCAATCGTGACATCAGCCTCCACGTGACGCCCTATTTCTCGCTGCGCAAGCTTCAGCAGCTGCGGTTTAAAAAGTAGAGGTAGCACCACTGCCAGCAACACCAGCAACCCCATTACGCTCCCCAACACTATCAATGCTATTTTCACTCCCCGCTTCATCGCTTCACAATATTAAAATCTACTTATTGAGTCTTTTACTTTCACGATCGCCACAAAGGTAATTGTTTTATTTAACTCCTTATGCCCGCGAATATTTACAATACGAAAAATTTTCAAAAACGTTGTTTTCTTGCCAATAGTTCCTGCCCACAATAGGCGGCGCAACGCAGCGAACTGCGCAGCGTACCGCTGCGGATCGCACGAAGCAGCGGCACGCACGAAAAGAAAAACACCAAAAAAACAAACGGGAAAGGGGCAAGCGCGCCTTGCTGCACCACGCCCAGCAGCAGGCGCCCCAGCCCTCAACCGGCTAGGAACCCCTCCTCAACAGAAAGGGACAATAGCAATGGAATAAAAAAACTACCCCTTCTGCCTCCCGCCCTAATGGAACAGCGACGGAATTCACCCTCGAACAACACCCCGCGCATAGGACAACAGCCTCCTGTACGTCAGCTTTGCAGGCAGTCGAAATCCCTACTCTAACGCGCAAAGCGCAAAAAAACAGGCCCACCGCTACTACCCTATCTACCCAACAGGGCATACATTCCACGTCCGAACGACCTTCTAACCCACCTGAGCCCCCGCGTTAACATCACCTTCAGGGCCCACCCCGTACAGCCGTCCATCGGCACCCTCCGCGAATAGTAGCATTCCCTGCGATTCGATCCCCATCATTTTCCTCGGCGCTAAATTCACCACCATCAGCACACGTTTTCCCACCATTTGTTCCGCTGAAAAATGTTTCGAGATCCCAGAAAGCACCGTACGCCTATCTATGCCCGAGTCGACCGTAAACTTAAGCAGCTTATTGCTCTTTTCTACCTTTTCAGCTGTCAGGATACGTCCCACGCGCAGGTCAATTTTATCGAAATCCTCAATTCCAATCAGAGGCTTCATTGGGGCGACCCCAGCCGCATCCTCAACCGCCGCAGAATCGCTCGCCGCGCGCGCATTTTCATGCAACTTCTTAATCTGGGCCTCAATCGCGTCATCCTCAATTTTCGTAAAGAGCAGCTCCGGTTCGCCAACCTGATAGCCCTCAGGCAGCATCTCTACTCCCACCGTATCCCACGCAATGCGCTCCTTGCGAAGCATCGCGAGCAATTTCTTCGTGGTGAACGGTAGGAACGGTTCGCCGAGCCCTGCAAGAGCCGATAGCAGCTGCAACGAAACGTGGAGTACGGTCGCGGTACGCCCCGCATCCGTCTTTACCAACTTCCAGGGTTCCATCTCCGCGAGGTACTTATTGCCAACCCGCGCCAAATCCATGTACTCCTTGAGCGCATCGCGGAAATGGAAGCTTTCAACAGCCCTCTCTATACCCTCGCGATGGGCCATAATGCTACTTACAACCGCCTCATCCTCAGCGGTCATAACTCCTTTCGGTGGCACTGTACCCTGAAAATGTTTACAAGTCAACACCATCACCCTATTGACGAAATTGCCCAGTATTGCCACCAACTCGCTATTGTTTCGGCTCTGAAAATCTTTCCACGTAAAATCGTTATCCTTCGTTTCAGGCATGTTGGCCGCTAGCGTGTAGCGCAACGCATCCTGGCGATTAGGGAAATCCTTCAGGTACTCATTGAGCCACACAGCCCAATTTCGAGATGTCGATACCTTCTGCCCCTCGATATTCAAGAACTCGTTTGCCGGCACATTGTCTGGGAGGATATACCCTCCATGCGCCCGGAGCATCGCCGGGAATACAATGCAATGGAACACGATATTATCCTTTCCAATGAAATGCACCAAACGGGTGTCTTCATCTTTCCAATACTTCTCCCAGTCGGGCGTCAGCGCCTTCGTTGCAGAAATGTACCCAATCGGGGCGTCAAACCACACGTATAGCACCTTACCCGTAGCCCCTTCCAATGGCACCGGAACGCCCCAATTCAGATCGCGCGTCACGGCACGCGGCTTTAACCCCGCATCGAGCCAACTCTTACACTGCCCGTAAACATTTCCTTTCCACTCCTGGTGCTGATCGAGAATCCAGCGACGGAGGAAAGGCTCATACTTGTCGAGCGGCAAATACCAATGCTTTGTTTTACGAAGCACCGGCTTGGACCCGCTCAATGCGGAATGGGGGTTAATCAGATCCGCTCCATTCAAACTTGAACCGCACTTCTCGCACTGATCGCCATACGCCTTTTCAAATCCGCAATGGGGGCAAGTACCGATAAGGTAGCGATCGGCTAAAAACTGTTCAGCCTCCTCATCGTAGTACTGCTCAGACTCCATCTCCACAAACTCCCCCTTATCGTAGAGCGTCGTGAAAAATTCAGCGGCCGTTGCATGGTGCAAGGGAGATGAAGTGCGATGGTAGATATCGAACGTCATCCCGAATTCTTCGAAGGAACGCTTAATCAGTTCGTGGTACTTATCCACTACAGCCTGCGGTGATACTCCCTCCTGGCTCGCGCGTATCGTTATCGGCACACCATGCTCATCCGAACCGCAAACCCATTTAACCTCACGCCCCCGCGAACGTAGATATCGAACATAAATATCGGCCGGCACGTACACACCGGCCAAATGGCCTATGTGTATCGGGCCATTGGCGTAAGGCAACGCCGAGGTCACCATGTATCGCTTAAACTCTCTTTCCATCTTATTTCTAGCCTATCGGTAAACTAGCGGCACAACACCACCATTCCATTAAAAAAACGCACGGCAACGCCGCAACGTCGCCATGCGTTCAATACCCTCCGTAACGAAATCTTCATCCATTACTACATGTCAAACTCATCTACCGGCTCATTGCTCCCCTTCTTTTTCCGCATCGAGTAGACATCATCTCCAGCGACGCCCGTTTCGCTGTCACGATTTTCTAACCATGAAGATGTATCGTATGGTCCACCCTCTTCGTACACCCACAAATCCTCACGCCCCACGCCTCGCATCATCTGCAAAGCGTCCGCGTAGGTGGCGAAATCGCCCACAGAAACCAGCTTGAACCCATTAGGAGCAACGAACAAACGCGCCGCGCTATACTGCGCACGCATCTGCGCTAAATAGTTGTCAGCGTTCGACTGTATTACAAATCCACCGACAATAACGTGAAATCTTAAAGAAGGATTGGGCTGCTTCGCGGCTTCCAAGGCCTCTGCCTCTGCCGCTGCACGCGCCGCCTCTGCAGCTTCTACCTGCGCCAAGCTGTCAGCCGCACGTTTAGCAGCCTCCGCACGGGCCACGCTATCCCGCTGCGCCTGCAACCGCGCCGCTTCCTTAGCGCTGTCCTTACATGACACCATCAGCAACACCGGCATCAACACCGTTGCCAGAACCACCAGTACTTTCGCTTTTAACATGCTAACCTCTATTCGTTGTGATACATCAATGAACAGCCACCCTACAATTTCACACCGCGAATGTACAATTTTTTTCATAAACCGCACCGCGCAACGAACTATAGTAACGCTAGAATTAATACCTTGCACCTAAACAAACGCATCGGCACGATGCAGCTCCCCACGGGCGTTGCCATCGAACTTACGATACACCCCGCGTGCCGGCGCAACGCTCAAACGCACCCATAAAAACGAATTCAGACGCTATTAACACGTCGCACCGCCCAACGGCAAGGCCCTCCCCTAGAGCCTCCCATACCGCTCACCCCTTCTAGAACCGTCCTTTCATCCTGCCGCCTAACGGCATCGCAATCATTCAATAGAAATGGCCACCCGCATCAACACGCCCCGGTCACTACCCGCATAAAAACTGCCCGGTCGCACTCCTATCACCCCATATAGTAACTTCCACATAGGTAACAAGCCACGCCAAATCCACCATACAGGTACGCAGGCGCAGCGCTAGCTACCACTCTTGGATAAGAAATGCCTTTTCACCCAACGCGGGAAAAGCAAAACCCCAACAATAAGATAGGGGTAATAGGTAGCCAACCGCCACAGCAGCGCCAAAACCGCAGCTACACCCGCCAGCACAGAGGCAGGCACAGGCAGAAACTCTCCCAAATACCTCGTAAAGATCAGCTCCGAAAGCCCGCTGCCGCCGGGCGTTGGCATTACAAGCATCATGATCCACATCACCAATTGACGCGCAAATATCAAAAAATGCCCATGCACATCAAAAAACGCAAGCATAATGGCATTCGCCACCCAGTAGCGAGAACACCACGATAAAAACGTTGCCAAAAACGCCTTAAGCCAGTACCGGAACGGTTTATGCCTAAATTCCTTACTACTCTCTACTATCTCCGTGCCAGCCTGATTTGCACCCTGCTTCCACCTACGCAAAAAGGGCAGTTTAAACAGCTTGAGCAGCAACCACTTCAACCCCCGCGGATTCACAA
This sequence comes from Bacteroidia bacterium, assembly GCA_013333195.2. Lineage (GTDB taxonomy): Bacteria > Bacteroidota > Bacteroidia > Bacteroidales > CAJPTX01 > Bacteroides_D. Next base: position 3,253 of record JABCPG020000047.1, on the reverse strand, counting down.
AAAAGCCGTAAGAGAGGATCAAAACATATATCGCCTTGAGCGCGTAACCCACAATGGCAAACCAGAGCAGCGCATTCCCCCACGTGAACGGCTCTCCGCCTATCGAGAATAGCTTTTCAGGACTCGCAATCAAGAGCAGCAGAGGGAACATCAGCAGGAAATACAGCTCGTCAAGAAAGCTGGTAGCCATCACCACCGCGGAACTGTGCCCTACCGAAAGCCCCTCCTTATTGACGTAAAGGATGGCCACAGACGTGCCACCAATAGCCGACGGCGTGATCGCCGAGGTGAACTCCCAGAGCATAATCACACGGAATGCCTGAATAAAAGAGAGTTGTTCACCAGAAAGTATGCGAATACGCCAAATGTACCCGACATCCCGCCCCACCATCAGCAGTATAGCTATAAACAGCCACAGCACGGACCGCCAGGTCCATTGCACGAAAGCGAACGTTCCAGGCACATAATCCTTCCATACCAAGTAAAACACCACGGCAAGGCCCAACACGATGGGAAGGATTATTTTATAGGTCTTCACACCGCGCAACGGATTCTCGTGCGCACCTTTCGTAACCTCTTGGCTCATTGAGTTCACACAGATATTAGTAGCCTCACGCTCGCAACGTCCCCGCCAACGGCAAAACTACGTCCGCAAATCCAAACGTGCCCGGAACCGGAATCGAACCGGTACGGCTTCATCAGCCACAGGAGTTTAAGTCCTGCGTGTCTACCTATTCCACCACCCGGGCCCCGCTACCTCCTCCACCAAGCAAATGACCTACGCGCCTCGAAAAAGAGAAAGACGTCGAGGTAGTTCCCGGCGTCTTTGTAATCGAGCGGAAAACGAGACTCGAACTCGCGACCCCGACCTTGGCAAGGTCGTGCTCTACCAACTGAGCTATTTCCGCCTATATGGAGAACCTTCACCTCTCCCTCTTTTGCAGCCGCAAAGGTACTACATTTTTTTAACTGTGCAACTCACCAAAAGCAAAGCGTAAGCGCATGGCTACTCCTAAATAAGATTATCATACTACTATTCAACAGATTGCATTCGAAAAAATTGGTCAAGAAAAACATCCAGCGATCCATCGCGCACCGCGAACAAAACGCCCGAAATGGCATCCCCCCCTAGCACAACCTTTCTTTAATGGAGGGTAGAAACAGGCATTTCATTCGGATCAAACCCAATTATTGCCGTCAATAATTGGGTTTGATCCGAGTCATGTCCCTAGCAGCTCCCAACCTTGCACCTACTCCCTTCGGCACAAAATGCTATCAAGAATATCCAGAACACCCACCTAAAACCTGACAATACTCGAAATCAAAACGCAAATTGTAAGCGACTTCGAAAAAACGGTTCTGCATAAAAAGCTCACCAACAATCGTGTAACACTACAAAGTAAGAAAATGGGGAACAAGAATTTTGCGCGCTTGGATAAAACGCTTACCTTTGCAGCCGGAATTGGAACTGCTACGGCTCGTAGCTCAGCTGGTAGAGCACGTGACTCTTAATCATGGGGTCGAGGGTTCGATCCCCTCCGAGCCGACAGCAAAATGGAGCAGCTCCAGGCGAATAGCGAGAAAGAGTCTGCCCACGTGGCGGACTCTTTCCGTATAACCGCAAAAACGAACGCAGAATGCCAAAGGCCGTATACATCGAGACGTTCGGGTGCCAGATGAATGTGAGCGACAGCGAAGTGGTCGCTGCAATCCTGCGTATGCATGGCTTTACGCTGGCGGATACGCCGCAGCGCGCGGATGTAGTCCTCATTAACACCTGCGCGATACGGGACAACGCGGAGCAGCGCATCTGGGGACGCATCGGCTTTTACGAGGCTTTTCGAAGCGCAAAACCCATCATTGGCATACTGGGTTGCATGGCGGAACGCCTAAAAGAAGAACTAATAAGAACGAAGAGCACTGTAGACTTAGTGGTGGGTCCCGATGCCTACCGGCAGCTGCCGACCCTTATTCTTCACGCCGCGGAAGGGCAAAAAACGATAAATACCACCCTATCCCGAGAGGAAACTTACGATGAAATTCTTCCCTTTCGTGACGCAGCGCCAGGCATTTCAGGATTCGTCGCCATCATGCGCGGGTGCAACAATATGTGCAGCTTCTGCGTTGTTCCCTTTACCCGCGGGCGGGAACGTAGCCGCGCGCCGCAATCCATCCTCAGAGAAGTGGCAGAACTCGAATCGAGCGGATACAAAGAGGTCACTCTAATCGGGCAAAACGTGGATAGCTACCATGCCTCCAAAGGCAATGGCGAAACCCTTGACTTCGCAGATCTGCTTGCCGACGTGGCGATGAATCACCCTAGGCTCCGAGTCCGATTCTCCACATCGCACCCCAAAGATATCAACGCCCGGGTGCTACAAGCCATCGCGGCGTACCCTAACCTATGCCGTCACATCCACCTGCCCGTGCAGGCCGGAGCTTCCTCAATGCTAGAACGAATGCGGAGAGGCTACACCCGCGAACACTACCTCGCGCTGATCGATGCAATCCGCGCAACCCTTCCCGACTGCGCTATCACCACGGACATTATCGCCGGCTTTTGCGATGAAACCGAACAGGAACATGAAGCCACCCTCTCGCTCATGGAAACCGTTCGTTTCGATGCGGCATTCATGTTTAAGTACTCAGAACGCCCTGGCACTCTCGCCGCAAGGCGCATGAAGGATAATGTCCCAGACGAACTGAAGGGGAAACGCCTCGAGGAAATCATTCAGCTACAAAACCAGCATTCTAGAATTAAGAATAGCGCGCACCTTAACCAATCTATGGAGGTGCTCGTCGAAGGAGAATCGAAAAAAAACAGCGATGAGCTATGCGGGCGCACATCCGGAAACAAGATGGTGGTATTCCCAGCCTGCAACGCACGTATCGGCGAACTAAGACACGTGCGCATCAATGGGTACTCCTCCGCAACACTCCGAGGCGATCTCGTGGACCAAAACTAACGAATCGGATAAAAGCAATCCATATGGATCAAAACGCCACATTGACCATAGTAGCAGTACAACGAAATCTGGTTGCGAGAAGCCGGGAAGCCAATCTCCATGGGTTCGAGGTGCAATTGCATGAGGTGACAACTTCCGTTGATGTTGTCCTGCTGCCAGAAATGTTTCCAAGCAGCTACATCGCCAACGCAACCAACCATGCCGAGAGTACCGATGGGCCCTCCCTACAATGGATGCGGCGCATTGCGTGGGAGCGCGATGCGCTCGTTTGCGGGTCCATCGCCACG
>JABCPG020000046.1 GCA_013333195.2 Bacteroidia bacterium | reverse complement strand
GGTGGAGGGGGTACTCTCGTTGCGAGGTAGGTTGAATCCGGAGTGGCGTTTAGTGCTTTTTGGTGACCGTGCGCTGCTCCAGAGTGAGTTTGCCCGGCTAGGCGCGAGTGTAGACGATTACGAGGTGGTGCATTGCAGCGAGGTGGTGACGATGCACGATCACCCCGTGCAGGCCATACAGAAGAAGCCGGATTCGAGCGTCACGGTGGGCTTTCAGTGGCTTGCGGAGGGTAGGATAGATGGTTTTGCGAGCGCGGGTAATACGGGTGCCATGATGGCGGGTACGATGCTGTTCATCAAGGCGGTGCCTGGGATTCTGCGGCCGTCGATAGCGACGTATCTGCCGGTGGGCGAGGAGGGCTACGCGCTCCTGCTCGATGTGGGGTTGAATTCCGACTGTAAGCCGGAGGTGCTGTACCAGTATGGGTTGCTCGGGGCGCTGTACGCGCAGTTCGTGCTCGGCGTGGAGAGGCCGCGGGTGGCGTTGCTAAACATAGGGGCCGAGAGTGAGAAGGGGAGCGCGCTGGCGAGGCAGACGCACGAGCTGATGGCCAAGGCGGAGGGATACCATTTCGTGGGCAACGTGGAGGGGAATCAGCTGTTCTCGGGCGAGGTGGCCGATGTGGTGGTGTGTGACGGATTCGTGGGGAATATCGTGCTCAAGGAAGCCGAGGCTTTCTACCTGATGGCGAAGCAGCGGGGGGTAGAGGATTGTTATTTTGAGAGGTTTAATTTTGAGAACTATGGCGGTACGCCGGTGCTAGGGGTGAATGCCCCGGTGATAATTGGGCATGGGGTGTCCAATGGGAAGGCGATAGCACACATGATTGTGCAGACGGGGGAGGTGATAGCATCGGGTCTTTGCCAAAGGTTTAAAAACGCATTTGCTAATGGCTAAGATACAAGCGTGCATAACGGGCGTAGGGGGTTACCTACCGGATTACGTGTTGACCAATCAGGAGTTGAGCCAGATGGTCGACACGACTGATGAGTGGATAATGTCGCGCATAGGGATTCGAGAACGGCGTATGCTTAAGGGTGAGGGGTTGGGCAGCAGCGAGATGGGCAAGCGGGCGATTGAGGAGCTGCTGCGCAAGACGAACACGCGGCCCGAAGAGGTTGACATGTTGCTCTGCGCTACGGTGACGCCCGATATGCAGTTCCCGGCGACGGCTAACATCCTCGCGGATAAGCTCGGGATAAAGAATGGTTTTGGCTTCGATATGAATGCCGGGTGTTCGAGTTTTCTCTACGCGCTGGTGACGGCCTCGAAGTTTGTGGAGAGCGGCACGCATAAGAAGGTGGTGGTGGTGGGGGTTGACAAGATGACTTCCATTGTGAACTACCAGGATCGGACCACGTGCCCTATATTTGGCGATGGCGCCGGGGCGGTGCTGCTCGAGCCGTGCGAGGATGGCTACGGCTTGGTGGATTCGGAGCTGCGGTCTGATGGGTCGGGGCGGGTGCATTTGTACCAGACGGCTGGCGGTTCGTGCTATCCTGCCACGGAGGAAACGGTGCGCAAGCGTCAGCATTTCATATACCAGGAGGGTCAGCCGGTGTTCAAGGCGGCGGTGTCGCACATGGCGGATGTGGCCGTTGAGGTGATGGAGCGCAATGGGCTTACCGGTGAGACGCTGGACTGGCTCGTGCCGCATCAGGCGAATATGCGTATCATTGATGCCACGGGGCGTCGCATGGGGTTGACACCCGATAAGGTGATGGTAAATATTGAACATTACGGCAATACGACGAGTGGGACGTTGCCCCTATGCCTGTGGGATTACGAGAAGAAGCTGAAACGGGGTGACAATTTGATATTTGCTACCTTTGGTGCTGGGTTTACGTGGGGCGCGGCGTACCTGCGCTGGGCGTACGATGGGGCGAAGGTTGGAAAGTAGCAGGAGCGTCGCACCGGGGAATTGAATGGCGGCGCATGGTGCTTGCTGAAGGACTAGGTATGGGTGCGGAGAGGGGTGTTTTACTATTTAACCCTTCCCGCTTCTGGTCTTAGCTCTATCTAGAGTCTTGCGGGTGCGAGGTGCGCTATAAATTTTGAGAGATTCAACTAGCGGAGGGATTGACGGATGTTTTCTGGAATTGTGGAGGGGGTAGGGCGCGTGGAGGCGCTACGTAGGGAAGAGGGTAACTTGCATTTAACGTTGTCTTGCAGCTTTGTTCGTGAATTGCATATCGATCAAAGCCTTTCGCATAATGGGGTATGTTTGACTGTGGTGGATTTTCCGCGTGAGGGTCAATACACGGTGACGGCCATAGCGGAGACGCTCGAGAAGTCGAATCTGGGTGGGCTGAAAGTGGGGGATTCGGTGAATTTGGAACGTAGTTTAAAGCTGGATAGTCGGCTGGATGGGCACATTGTGCAGGGGCATGTGGATACGACTGCGGTTTGCCGGTCGGTGCGGCAGGCGCAGGGAAGCTACTACTACCATTTTGAGTACGCTGGGGGGGAGGGTATGCTGACCGTGGAGAAGGGCGCGATCACCGTGAATGGGGTGAGTTTGACGGTGGTGAATTCGTCGTTGAATGCCTTTGAGGTGGCTATCATCCCCTACACGTATGAGCATACCAATTTTAAGGAGATAGAGGAGGGTACACGCGTGAATTTGGAGTTTGATGTGATAGGGAAGTATATAAGCCGTTTGATGGAGGCATATCGGGAGAGTAGGTAGGAGTAGCCTGTGCGATGATGGCAGATTGGATGGGAGTCCGTGGCGTACTGAGAGTGGTGCTACGGACTCTTTCGTTGCGTTACGTTTCTATTTTGCGCATTGCGCTCATTGGGTGCATTGCGCTGGTTGGTACGCAATCGAACGTGGCGTGGGGACAGCTGACATCACGTTTTGAGGCTCCGGCGCCGGTGGTAACCGGCATAGAGTGCCCTGCGCTCTGGGTGGTGCCGGGAGCTTTGATTGTGGGGGGCGCGTTGGTCATGAATGAGGTTGGGCTGACAGGAGCGAATACGCCACGGCTAGAGCGGTACAACGGCTGGGGTCAGAGTCAGGCCCATGTGGATGACTATTTGCAGTACTCCGCGGTGCTGCTGGGCGTTCTTCTCGATGTGTCGGGGGTAGAGGGGCGCAGGGAGTCAGTGGCTGAGCGATTGCTTGTGAAAGCTGCGGGGGGACTCGTTTTGGCCGTGCTAGTAAGAGGAACGAAAAGTTTGCGTTTGGCTGAGCGGCCGGACGGCTACGATAGGGATTCCTTCATGTCGGGGCACACGGCGACAGCTTTTTTTGGCGCTGAGCTTCTACGCCTAGAGTACGGTGCGGATTACCCGTGGGTGGCGGCGGCCGGCTACGGAGTGGCGGTGGCCACAGCGATGTTTCGGGCCTGGCATGGGCGTCATTGGACGAGCGATATAACCGCGGGTATAGGGG
>JABCPG020000045.1 GCA_013333195.2 Bacteroidia bacterium | reverse complement strand
GTAGACGCCATGGGGGGGATGACGGATTTTAGCTCCTGGGGCCCGCTGTACGATGGACGCTTAGCACCCCTCGTGTGCGCGGATGGGTATAAGGTGTGGTCGACCTCGTTCAACGATGGCTACGAATCGATGAGCGGAACATCGATGGCTTGCCCCGCGGTATCCGGTTTGACTGCGTTGCTGTACCAGCAGTTCCGTGCGAGCAACAATGGCACGGATCCACAATTTATTCTCATCAAGAATGCGCTTCTCAATACGGCTACCGATGCGGGGCGTAAAGGTCCTGATTTTCAGTATGGTTATGGTATTGTGAATGGGGTGAAGGCTTCCGATTTGCTCAGCGAGCGGCGTTACGCTTTAGAAGAGATAGGCCGCGGAGATGTGCATGCGAAACAGGTGATTTCTGTTCCGGAGAATGTTTCCAAGCTGCGCGTGATGATTGTTTGGCATGACCCTGCCACCCAGAGCCACGATCGCGATCTTGTAAACGACCTTGATTTAGAGGTGAGAGGTCCCCAGCGGGTGTTTCGTCCCTGGGTGTTGGATGCGACGAATTTTATGGCCCCTGCCACGCGCGGGCGAGAGGATCGTAATAACCATGAGCAGGTTGAAATAGAGAATCCGCCGGCGGGTCAGTACACGGCAGTGGTGACCGCGTATCGGATCCCGGATGGTAAGGTACCCTATAGCCTTACATGGGAATTCGAGTATTCGCGCCCGTCGATAGAGCTCACCTACCCGCAGGGCGGAGAGATTTTCGTATCGAATGGTAAGAGTTTTCCTGTTCGTTGGGTGAACGCATCGCCATCGCGGCCGGTGGATGTACAGGTTTCGTACGATAATGGAGCGACGTGGGCTACTGCGACGACATCGGAACCGGGCGCATGGCAAACGGAGGTTTCGATTCCAGATGCGCATGCGTTTGAAGAGAAGGTTTTAGTTCGGGTGGCGCAAGATGGTATTTTCGCTGTGAGCAAGGCCCCATTCTCAATCGAACCCAATTTAGAGGCAGAGTCAGTGCATACGCTATGCGCGCAGGATCCGACGGTTCGATGGAAGAATATGGGCGTGGGCGTAACCTACAACGTTTCGTATTTCGATAAAGCGGCTGGGACGTATGATGTAATAAAGACAGATTTGCGCGACACCAGTTTACTCTTGTCGGGTTACGATGAGAGTCGCCCCATCGCGGTCCAGGTATGCCGCGGAGCGCATTGCAGCAAATATTCAACCCCAGTATTCCCCCATTCGACACGGCCTGTGGTAATTGCGAAGGATAAGAGCAAATCGTTCCGTCTCGATGATAATGGGGATATTGGAAATGTGTATAGCTGGCTAACTCTAGGGGATAAGACGTACGCAGCCCATCAGAAGGGATTGGTATTTGCCTATGGTGATAAGGATCGGAGCTGGAAGGATCCGGCGGAGGCTGATGGGGGCGATGTGTTTGAAAAGAATCCACTGCATGTAGCGAGTTTATGGCTGTGCATTGATTTGCAATCGATTCGCGCCGAGGAACTTACAGGAAAGAGCGTGGCGAGTATTGTGACGGTTGTTCCGATGAATCAAGTGGGCAAATCGGATCCGGGTGGACATAGCGCTTGGGTTCGGCTTGTGGCTTGCAATGAGCGCGGCGAGGATGTCCAGGTCTTAGAAAATTCTCAGGGTGTGCGTGTGCGCAATGCGGGAATGACAGTGGAGCAGCTACGCGGTAGCGATTTTGACCTTACCCCATACGTAGGTCAACGGGTTGTGCTGCGGGCAGACATGGCCCTGAAGGGAAGTAACGCCAAGGGAATCAACGATGCGGCCATGGTCGGTGGGGCGCAGTTTGCCGTGGTGGCCCAGAAGGATGTCTCCGTCAGCGGATTGATGGTTCCCACAAGCTCTGTTGCGTTAGGTTCGCAAGAGGCGGTTTCAGTGGAATTAAAAAATTTGGCGCAGCGTTCGCTCGTAGAAGAGAAGGTTACGATTCGCCTGTATGATGGGAGCGATTTGCTTGGGGAGTGGGAACCGAGTTTGAGTATCAACGGTTTAAGTAAGATAACTTACGAGCTTCCGCAGCGATTCGATTTTTCCACACCGATGCGCAAGTACGCGCTGCGCGCGGAGATAGAGGTGAATGGAGATGGGAACGTGCGGAATAACGTTACGGCAGCGAGCGTAACGAATCTGCAAGGATACGTACTTATGCCCGCGCTCAACCGTGAGCCGAGTTTCAAGGATGAAAAGACGGAAGAAATAGGAGAGGGGAAGCGGATTTTTACCGATGACATGGGGCCCAATGATCCCGTTACCCTACGAGTGCAGGGCAGTACGGGCGAGGTGCGCTCAGTAGGAGTTCTAAATCTCAAACCGCAGACGGATGGGAAGTACGTGAAATTTTCCATGCGTGAGGTGGATTTAGGAAAGAACGTTCTGGAGGTTTATCTGGTGGAAGGGCGTCATTCCAAGAAGTGCATATACCGATTCACGGGCTCGGAGGGTGTTGGCGTTGCGCTGAGCACGCAAAAGGCCGACGAGGTGTTGCAGTTCAAGTATGAGACGAATGATGCCGAGCATACTGTGCAGGGTTGGGTAGCGGAGGTGGTTCAGGTAGATTCGCCTACGGCCAACGTTTCAAACGATCTGTTTGTAGTGACCGGCCTGACGGCAAAGGCTGGCAGTACCGCTGGGCATCGGGTGCTGGAGATGCACTACAAGAATCTCACAGGCGAGAAGAAAGGACATGTAAAAGCTGGGCTCTTCGTTACGGATTGGAGCGGGAATAGTACTCCGAAATGCGTAGATGAATTTACGGTGGGCAGCGAGCCGGAAGAGCAAATACATGCGTTTTCGAAGGAGATTGAGCTTCAGAAGAATGAGGAGTTGCGCCTGTTTGCGCTCATGGATGGGCAAGATGGGATTCTAGAGAACAATGTGCAGTACGTACGATTGTATGATGGAGATTACACGCCGGTGACCTCAATTCAGACATTGAATGAAGAGAAAGGGTATGCCGGAGCGCAGTTGGCTGAAGTTAGGCTTGGGAAGACTAGCGTTACGGTGCCGACCGTTAATAAACAGTACGAGCTGCATAATTTCCCGCAGAATCACAGGGATAAGGTATTTAGACTCGAGCCGGCAGCGACGATGGAGATAGAGTTAACTTTTGCAGGGATTTCCCGGATAAGTGGGGCGAGTGCCTCCATTTGGGTGGACTGGGATGGCGATAAGGTGCTTGGATCTACCGCCGAGGAGTTTGTGGGGCGGGTTTCGTGCGATTACAAATCTACTGAGCAACGGCTGACTCTAAAGGTTCCAACAGGCGTTTTGGGTGATCGATTGATGCGGGTAGTTACGCTAAACGACAAGAAGGTGGAGGCAACCCTGGAGAATAATAAGCAGCTCGGCGATGTGAAAGATTTCACGCTACGTGTAGAACCGTTTACAGGGCCGGCGATAAAAAAGGATTTAGCCATACTCTATGCGGATCTGTCGGTTGAGAATAAAACGCTACTCGTGCATTTGCAGAACAATAGCGTGTCGGAGAAGCTGACGGATATGCCGCTGTATGTTAAGGTGGATGACAATCCGGAGGAGGAGTATTCTCAAACATTTTCTCTTGCTGCCGGCGAAGAGACGGATATCACATTGCCGCTCAATGATGCTCAAAAGGGTCAGCTTACGGCAGATGGGAACTATTCCGTGTCGGTGTGCCATCGCTACGCGGAGGATGAAAAAAGAGAAAACGATCAACGGCTTTTATCATGTATCGTGAAGAATCCGGTGCCGCCAGTGGCTGGGGCGTACGCGTTAACGTTTGATGGCAGCGGGGGTTCTGCTCGCATGGCAGATTTTGATGAGAGCCTAATGCAAAAGCAGACCTACGAGGCGTGGGTTCGATTGGATAAGTTTGCGCTTCGGGCAGGGGCTTCTGGGTTGAATAGGCTTTTTGAGACATCTCGCACCGCGGTTTATTTCTGCGGAGAGGGCCATCCCACACTTCCCTCGAAATCGGTGATACTGCTTCTGAGCGATGGTAAAATATACACGTCCGCGCCGAATAGCGTTGTGCTGGGGCAGTGGATGCATGTGGCTGTGACGATTGATCGAAGTGGGGCTGAGCCTGTGGGAAAAATATATTTGAACGGTGAGGATGTCACAATGGATTTCGGCAAGGGGTCTGCGCTGAAGACGGAGGGTCTCATCGTGGGTAATCGTGACGATGGTGGACGGTCGCTAATCGGTGCAGTCGACATCTTTAGGGTTTGGAGTGAGATACGTCAAGAAACCCAGATAAAGGAGTATATGAATCGCCGAAACGCCACGGGCGAAGCACTATATGCTGATTTCGATTTTTCAGAGGGTGAGGGTTCGTTGCTGACGAGTTCTAACGATGGGAAGAAGAGCTTTTCGCTCTCGGAACAAGGAGTGTCGTGGGAACCTGAACCGAGGCTGGAGGTAAAGAGTTGGGGCGTTGCCAATACGGATGAGCGTAAAGATACAGATAGCCAGTGGACTTTGCGTTTCGTAGATGCTGACGCTACGCGACATGTGCAGTTCGCACCGCTCTGCAATTTCCCGGCGGTAGATTTAAAGGTAGGCGGGGCTCCCATTGCGAGTCCTATTGATATGAGCAGCGGTAGTTGCAATGTGGGGGTAACCTGGAGCTGGTTAGACGGGACAGAGACAGATGTGATTACCGTTCGTGCATGTACCCCGCTGGTAAATCAGCCAGAAATCAAGGGTCTAACGGTTGGTGATGTAGTAGTTGCAGTGTCGAAAGATATGGTTGTGACGCTTCCGGCGGATGCGGATCTACGCGATGTGAAGATTGCATTCAGCGTGGAGCCCGCGGGTAGCGTGGTGAAGATAGGGGGGAGCGAGATTGCGAACGGAGGTAAGGTGAATTTAGAGAGGCCGGTGCTGGTTGATGTATATAGTGCTTCGGGCTTTGAGAAGAGTACATACCAGCTGACCGCGGTGAAAACAGTGGGTGTAACTTGGACGGCATCGACGTTTGAATACACCTATGGCGATGAAAATATTGTTCCCTTCGATGCGGTTGCGGAGAGTGGAACGGTGTTCTACAGCGTTGAGGATGAGGCAGTACTGCAGGTGGTGGGGGCGCAGCCGAAGATTAACGGCGTTGGGACGACGCGGATTGTGGCGCGCGCGGTTATAAATGGTCGTCCCATGGCTGGTGGCATCGAGCGAACAGTTTCGGTGAGGAAGGCTCCGCTGCGGGTGAAGACAAACGATGTGACTGTGGATTTCTCCGATCCAGTGCCGAGCGAGTACAAGGTAGTTTACGATGGATTCGTTTACGGTGAGGATGAACGAGATTTAACAACGCGTGCGTCGGCGAGCTGCGCCGCGAAGCAGGGGGATGCGCATGGGACGTATACGATTGCAGTAAGCGGAGCTGAGGCAAAGAACTACGCGATTACGTATATACCTGGCGTGTTGACCATTAGGGATGTAGAACACTACGCAGTGACTTTCCAGCTTAAGGCACCGGTGGAAAATCCGACGATGAGTTTAAGCGGTTTGAAACTAAAGATTGCCGATCGCGAGTTTACGACCGATAACGATGGAAAGGTGTTGGTAGATCTTAAGAAACGCGACGAGGCCTACGTGTGGAGCTTTGCTGGAGGAGTCTTCGAACCGAAACTTGAGGATGAACGCGGCGCGGTGGTTTTTGATGCGCCGAAAACGGTAGCCATACAGCTACGAACATTTGCGCCGCGTCTGAAGGTGATCTACGTGGCAGAGGCTGGAAAAGGAACGCTGAATGGCGAGCAGACGCTTACATTTGAGGTTCGTAGAGGGGACCCGGCCCCGGCGGTGAAAGCGGAACCGATGCACGGCTACTCGTTTTCTGGCTGGGCGTCAACGGACGATGATTTGTCGGACGAGCAGAAGGCGAGCGCGGAGTTGACCGTGGCGGCTGTAACGAAAGATGGTGTGGTTTACACGGCGAAGTTCGCTAAGTTGCAGTACACCGTGCAGTATACAGTAGCGGGGAATGGGAAGATAGAAGGCGCGGCTGTGCAGACGAAGGAGTACGAGGAGATGACGGAACCGGTAGAGGCTAAACCGCTAGGAAATGAAATTTTTGTAGGATGGAACGATGGGAAGAACGAGGCGCGACGGAGCGACCGGGTGTTGGCCGATCGCACATACGTGGCGAAGTTCGTTATGGCACGTACTTTGCCCTTTACGGAAGATTTTGAGGATAATAGCCCAACCCGAGGCGATTGGGAGAACGAGGGTGAGAATGGGCAGGCCTGGAAGTTTATAGAGCAGGCGGGCTCAAAGTATGTTGCGAAAAAAATCGGTACGGGCCTTGCGGCGGGGTTTGATATGCTCAGCGCCGCAGAGGGCGTTGCGATAAAGATTTCTTTGGCGACCCCCGTGTTTGATGTGTCTAAAAATTCTTCCGTTACCATTGCTTACGATTTTATGAGTGCTCTTACCAGCACCGATAAATCGCATCTTTCGGTAGAGTACTCACTCGATGGGAAAGAATTTGTGAAGTTGAAAGAATATCCCTTCTGGTATTCGACCCATACAGATAAGTATAGCACCACCCTAGGCGAGGAACTGATAAAGTCGGCAAGGACATTGCAGGTGCGATGGATTTTTGAGAGCGCGGAGAAGTCGACCCATAGCGGTAGTTACATTCTTATAGACAATGTGAATATAAGCGGGCCCGTGATGGCCACGGAGTACACCTTGGCCTATGGAGTAGATGGAGCGTTGGGTTTGCTCGAGGTCGATGGCGTTGAGCGCGGAGCGAGCTACTCGGCGGAAGTGGCGCGTGGAGAGCGCGGGCCTTCGGTGAGTGTGGTAGTACGCGACGTTGCTAAATTTGCGTTTAAGGGGTGGGATGATGGCATTAAGGATAACCCCCGCCAAGATGTGGCGAATGGCGCGGTGGATGTAAAGGCTCTGATTGGGCCACGCTGCGATATTCCGATAAACGTGGTAAGCGATTACGTGGAGACGTTTGAAAGCGCGCTTTCTTGCTGGGATATGTCAGCGCCTTCCATGGGTGCAGAGTGGCGGCAAGATCCCTCACAATGCGGGACAACGGGTAATGGCATACGAGTGGATGCTGACGGCATGAATCCAACAGCCCCCCTTCAAACGTTGGAACTTAGGACTCCTCTCTACGACCTTAGCCATTTGGCGAACGCAGAAGTATCCTTTAATTATACGTTTGCAGATGTTTTATGCGGGTATTCGCTCATCCTGCAATACTCAATAGATGGAGGAGATCAATGGCAGACGTTGCTTCAGTTCGAACCGCACAAGTACACCCATAACGATTTAGTGACGAATGGTGAATTCCGGATGGCTCTACCGAAACTGAGCGGTCGGGTGTGCTTTAAATGGGAGACGACGGTGGAGTTTACCCGGCGTGCGGGTGCGTTTGCCATGGACAATTTTAGCATTACGGGGGTTCCGGTTCCGCCGACCGTGGCCACGCTGGCCTTCGAGGTGGTCGATGCGGAGGGCGCGGTGCAAGGCGCGAGCGTGTCGCTGCAGGGGGTGAGCGGTGCTCAGACGACGGACGCGGCGGGTAAGGCCTCGTTCGCGGGGCTGTCGCTGCAGAGCTACACATACACGGTGAGCAAGGCGGGGTATGGCGATGCGACAGGCACTGTGGCGCTTGCGGCAGGGGGCGCGCTCG
>JABCPG020000044.1 GCA_013333195.2 Bacteroidia bacterium | reverse complement strand
TGTCAGAGAAAACATTAAAGCTAATAGCGCGGATTCCGATGCTGGTGTTCCTACTCATTGCGGTTGTTCTGACCGTGATGTTTTTGGTGGGGGTATCCGGCACGGATGATCGGGCGACACTGCTTCGGGTAGTAGGCCCGTCGATAGTGTACACGTACGTTTTGGCCGCGATAGCGGTGGTGCTGCTACTGGGCTTTCTGCTCGTGAAGCTTGTGACGAATCCTCGCAGTGGGATCAAGGCGCTGCTGGGTTTTGGCTTGCTGGTGCTGGTCTTTGTGGTGGCCTACGCGATTTCGAGCAACGAGCCGTTGCAGATGCCCAACGGCACCCTCTACGGGGTGAATGCGGATCCGAAGGTGGCCGCGGAGCAGATGCGCGATGTGGTGATGACGGACATCGGTATTATCGCCACGTATATACTAATCGCCTTGGCGCTAGTATCGCTGGTGGTGACGGGCGTACTTAGTTTTTTTAAGAAGTAGAGAAACAGCTCTATATCCTATCTATACAGGCTGGCCCTAGGCGCGCGAGGTGCTTCTGGGTAGCGTGAATGATAGATGGGCGGGAGCGCGAACCCAAGAGAGTAAGCAATGAGTAAGAAAAAGATGCAAGAGATAAACGCGAGTTCGATGGCGGACATAGCGTTTCTACTCTTAATATTTTTCCTGGTGACGACGACGATGAACGTTGATACGGGTTTGCCACGCATGCTCCCTCCGATGCCTCAGGATGCGAAACAGGAGAAAACGGAGGATGTCAACGAGCGTAATGTCTTTTTGGTGCGAATTAATCAAAGCGATAAGCTGCTGGTGGCTGGAAAGCCGATGGATATAACGCAGCTGCGCGAGAAGGCGAAAGAATTCATTGCGAATCCGAACGATGATCCTAATTTGCCGGAGAAATCGATGAAGGATATCCCATTGGTGGGGGAGTTTCCCGTGTCGGAGGGGATTATTTCGCTACAGAATTCGCGTCAGACGACCTATAAGTCGTACATTGCCGTGCAGAATGAGCTGATTGCGGCGTACAATGAGCTGCGCGATGATTTGGCGATGCAGAAGTTTGGTAAGCGGATGGATAAGCTGCCGGATGAGCAGCAGAAAGCGATTCAGAAGGCGATTCCGCAACGTATTTCGGAGGCAGAGCCGGTGGGTCAGAATGCCCCGAAGGCGGAGGATTAAGACGAGGAGGAAGTAGGAATGGCAAGATTTAAACAGAGTACGTCAAAGAAGGAGGTGCCGGCCATATCGACGGCATCGCTGCCGGATGTTGTG
The DNA here is from genome assembly GCA_013333195.2 of Bacteroidia bacterium. Lineage (GTDB taxonomy): Bacteria > Bacteroidota > Bacteroidia > Bacteroidales > CAJPTX01 > Bacteroides_D. The sequence goes on along the minus strand of JABCPG020000044.1, from coordinate 29,961 downwards.
TTCATGCTTTTGTTCTTCTTCATGGTGTCGACCTCGATGCGCGAGACGGATTTGCACCTAAGCGTGACGCTACCGAGCGCCTCAGAGGTGCAGAAGCTGGAAAAGAAGTCGCTGGTGTCGTACATATACATAGGTACACCCTTGAAGTCGTTCCAACGCTTATACGGTAATGACTCCCGCATACAGCTGAACGATTCATTCAAGACGCTAGACGACATCAGGGATTTCATCTCTTCGGAGCGCGATGCGATGAAAGAATCGGAGCGAAACCAGATGACCACGTCCCTCAAGATAGATGAGTATACGCGTATGGGTATCGTGTCGGAGGTGAAGCAGGAGCTCCGCAAATCTTCCGCGCTAAAGATTGTATACGCTGCGCATAAGACGAATTGATGGGATTTTTGGAGTGTGCGTGCGCCGCGCCTTCCGGTAGGAGAGCGCGGCGCACTATTTTTATCCTCTAGTATCGTTTTGCGCAGAACGTTCCTGCGTTTTTCTAGTATGATGCGGTTTATCCTCAGGTTACATGGAGCAGGAGATGCAGTGCAGCGTAGATAGGCGGGTTTCTCTGCCGATGCGTTTCGCTAAGCGCATCTTGAGATTGGGTGGGAGGTAGAGCGTGCCATAGCGTTCCCTCTATGGAAGCAGAAGAAATAATTTGGCTATGAGAGCGAAAGTCCGTAACTTTGGAGCGTTGGTAAGGTTGATGCGTTTCGGAGATTCACCCTCGACGGGGTGGCGGGACGTACAGATTATTTACATAAACAAACACAGTAGCGATGGATAAACGGATAACAGCGGCGGCAGCCGCGTCGAAGATCAAGGATGGGATGACGGTGATGGTGGGTGGATTCCTTGGGAATGGCACGCCAGAGTCGATAGTAGACGCGCTGGTGCAACGCGGGGTGAAGGATTTGACATTGATCTTGAACGATACGGCCTATCCTGACCGTGGCGCTGGTAAGTTGATTGTGAACAAACAGGTTAAGAAGATAATAGTTTCGCATATAGGTACGAATCCCGAGACGGCCAATCAAATGAATGCGGGGACGCTGGAAGTGGAGTTTTCCCCCCAGGGCACGCTGGCTGAGCGTATTCGCTGCGGTGGCTGCGGCCTAGGCGGGGCGCTCACGACCACGGGGCTGGATACGTTGATTGAAAAGGGGAAGCGTGTGATTGAGATTGATGGTGCGCGCTACCTGCTCGAGCTGCCGCTGCGCGCCGATGTGGCTATTATCCGTGGGAGCAAAGGCGATGAGGATGGGAATTTAATTTACAGAGGCACGTCGCAGAATTTCTGCCCCCTGATGGCCATGGCGGCAGACGTAGTGATAGCGGAGATTGGAGAGTTGGTGAAGGTAGGGGATTTATCGCCCGAGTCGGTGCACACGCCGTCAATATTTGTGGATTACATAGTGGCGTAAGCTGGCTGATTCTTTGTACATAGTAAATCAAGAAGGGGTAAAAGGATGGTAAAGACGACGATACGTTTGCGCATGAGCGCGGGAGATGCGCACTACGGGGGAAACTTGGTGGACGGCGCGAAGATGCTCCAACTATTTGGCGATGTGGCTACCGAGCTGCTGATAATGCAGGATGGCGATGAGGGGTTGTTTGTGGCGTACGACAATGTGGAGTTCCTGGCGCCGGTGCATGGGGGCGATTACATAGAGGCGGAAGGCGAAATAACGAAGGTAGGTAACACGTCCCGTAAGATGACGTTCGTGGCGCGGAAAGTGGTGGCGGCACGGCCCGACATATCGCCCTCGGCGGCTGACGAGCTGGATGAACCTATAGTGGTGTGCAGGGCGAGCGGGACGTGCGTAGTGCCCAAGGATTGCCAGCGAAAGTAGCGAGGGGGAAAGGTATCGATGGAGAAGCTGATAATTACCGCTGCCATATGCGGCGCGGAGGTGACTAAGGAGCAAAATCCCGCGGTGCCCTACACCGTGGCAGAAATCGTGCGTGAGGCAAAAGCGGCGCATGAAGCCGGCGCGGCGATAGTGCATCTGCACGTGAGGGAGGACAATGGGACGCCCACGCAATCCAAAAAGCGATTCAAGGAATGTATCGATGCGATCTACAAGGAGATTCCCGACGTGCTACTCATACCCTCCACGGGCGGCGCGGTGGGCATGACCGCGGAAGAAAGGTTGCAACCGACAGAATTAATGCCGGAGATGGCGACGCTCGATTGCGGTACGTGCAATTTTGGAGATGATGTTTTTGAGAATACGATGCCGATGATGCGTGCGTTTGGTAAGCGTATGCTAGAGAATGGGATAAAGCCGGAGTATGAGTGCTTCGAAATGGGGCATCTTGATACGATAGTGCGGATGGCGAAGCGCGGAGAGGTGCCGGGGGCGCCCATGCAATTCAACTTCGTGCTAGGGGTGCTAGGGTGCACGCCTGCCACCGTGGAAAATTTAGCGTGGCTTGTGCGTAACATTCCGGAAGGTAGCACGTGGACCGCGACGGGCATTGGTCGCCACCAATTCCCGCTGGCCGCCCATGCCATCGCTATGGGCGGCAATGTGCGGGTGGGTTTCGAAGACAATTTATATCTGGATAAAGGCGTGCTGGCGAAATCCAACGGTGAGCTGGTGATGAGGGTTGTAGAGATGGCTAAACAGCTTGGGCGCGAGGTGGCGACAAGTGCGGAAGCTCGCCAAATTCTAAGCCTACCGGCGCGTAGGTAGAATTAAATTCTACGCGACAGAGATTATGGAAGGGTTGCACGCTGGTTCGCGCAACCCTTCTTTTATGGTGCATATTGCCAGGATAGATGCTTGGGAACGCTTAGCCGCAGAACATTTTTCGGCTCGAGGTGCGGGATAGTTCGCATTACCCCATGCACATTGTTAATACCGGCGGCAACTCGAACTTTGCGCATTTAGAGCGTACAAAGGGAGTCTACATTTTTCTTGAGATGCGCATCTACGTTTTTAGCGCGACATGCTGTATCTGTTGGCAAGATGGCCGTTGTCGGCCTGCGGGAGGTAGGAACGAAACCGGATTTCATTCCTATCGTGACGAGAGGGTGCCGGTTTGATAGGAGGTAGAGCCCGTTACCCTACGCGAAATTTCGTTTAAACGCAATTTGGTATTCGCTCTGAGGACTTTTCCACATTTGCTGCGGCACAAGGGGGGTAGCATTCGGCGTGCACCGTGGTAATTTGCCGGGTTAGTCGACAAAATCATTACCTTTGCGCGCCTATATGGGGAGAGCATTAATTTCGCTCGCAGGAAAGGTAAAAAGATAAAAAGGTAATGCGCGAATTGATAGTGAAGCGGGTTGGGCAGGCGTTGCTTTGCATCGTTCTGCTGGTGCAGCTTTCAGGCTGTGGAGGGTCCTCCACGAGAGTGTATGAAGATAATTTGACGGGCGAACCGGGCCAGGTTCTCGTGGTTACCGAGGCGCCGATTAAGGGGAGCGCATTTGCCGATTCTATCAGCTGGTTACTCGGTGAAGAGTACCCATATATACCACAGGTAGAGCCGAGCTTCAACACGATTTTTTTACCGGTGAAAAACTTTACCGGGGCCTTCAAATCGTTTAGAAACATCTTAGTGATCGATTATAAGGCTGATTCGTTGGAATGCGATTTATACAGCGCGCAGGATGTGTGGGCAGAGGGCCAGGCGGTTGCGTACGTGATTGGGCCCGACCAGGAAGCGGTATGGCACCACATGCGTGAGAATCGCCTTGGGCTAGAACGGGTTTTCGCGCAGGCAGAGCGTCGCCGTCTGATAGCGGGTTACCGACAGGCCCGGGATGCCGAGCTGAGCGGGCTGCTCCATCGGCGATTTGGCGTTGCTTTAGACATTCCGAAGACTATGGTAATGCGCGTTGATACGACCGATTTTACGTGGGTTTCCCTCGAGACGAAAGACATTAGCCAAGGGGTGCTATGCTATCGCTACGCCAATAGGGGCGGTTTGCACAGCGTGGATACCTTTGTGGCGCACCGTGATAACTTCACGCGACGATACATACCGGGGCCGAACCCGGGCACCTACATGCAGGTCGCAAAGATGCTCCCCGCGGAATTGAGCCTTCTACGCTTCGGAGAGGATACGCTCGTGCGGGTGCGCGGGTTGTGGGATGTCCATGGGCACGCGATGGGGGGGGCATTCCTTGCCTACGCGCGTTTAAACCAGGCGAGAGATAGCGTAGTAGTGACGGACGGGTACATATACGCCCCGCGCTTCAATAAACGAGACTACGTGCGGCAGCTGGAGGCGATACTCCTATCGCGCGTAGCGGAATAGCGCGTAGCGGGGTTGTAATTGGGGGAAAAAAGAACTAAAGGGGAGAAGGAGATGGCGGAAGGAGCCTCAGTGCAGTATACGGCGGACAATATCCAAACGTTGGAGTGGTGGGAGCATATACGCCTTCGCCCGGGAATGTATATCGGGAAGCTGGGCGATGGGACGCAGCCGGATGATGGTATATATGTAATGCTTAAAGAGGTTTTTGATAACTCTCTGGACGAGCATATGATGGGGACGGGCAACCAGATCGATGTGACGGTGGACGTTGATGCTGGGGTGGTGACGGTGCGGGACTATGGGCGTGGGATTCCCCTCGAGAAGGTGGTGGATGTAGCCTCGAAGATGAATACAGGGGCGAAATACGATTCGGCCGCGTTTTCCAAGTCCGTGGGTTTAAACGGCGTGGGAATAAAGGCGGTCAATGCGCTTTCGGAACGCTACGAGATTTCGTCGTACCGTGGGGGCGTGAGTATACGTGCGGTATTCCATCATGGGCAGCTGCTGGAGACGCAGCGCGAAGAGGCATCAGGCGAAAGGGATGGGGTGTTCACGCGCTTTATACCCGATGCCACCCTATTTAAGGGGTACAAGTACCAACTCCCGATTGTGGAGGCTATGCTTCGCAACTACACCTACCTAAACACGAAACTGACCGTTACGCTCAATGGGGTTTCGTACCATTCGGAGGGCGGATTGATTGACCTTCTCGAAGAGAAGATGCCTCGGCCTGGCCTTTACCCGCCGATCCATCTGGTGGGCACGGATATTGAGATAGCCTTTACGCATGGATCATCGCTTGGGGAGGATCACTACACGTTTGTGAATGGCCAACATACAACGCAGGGAGGGACCCATCTGGTAGCATTTCGCGAGGCCGTGGTGCGTACAATAAAAGATTTCTTCAAGAAAGATTTTCAACCCGAGGATATACGCATGTCGATGGTGGCGGCGCTGAGCATTCGGGTGCAGGAGCCGGTCTTTGAGTCGCAGACTAAAACCAAACTTGGGAGCAAGGAAATGGGTTCTGATGGGCCCACGGTGCGCCAGTTCGTGACCGATTTTGTGCGTCAGCATCTCGATAATTACTTGCATCAGCACCCGGAGGTGGCGGACGTGATGCTTCAAAAGATCCAGGAGAGCGAGCGCGATCGTAAGGCCATGGCGAGCGTACGAAAATCGACCCGCGAAACGGCCAAGAAGGTGAGTTTAAATAATCCGAAGCTTCGTGATTGCCGGATACACTACAACACGAACCACGAGCGGGCCGCGGAAACCATGATTTTCATCACGGAGGGAGACTCCGCGAGCGGGTCGATAACCAAATCGCGGGATCCCAACGTCCAGGCGGTGTTCTCATTGAAGGGTAAACCGCTGAATTCGTACCTTGAAAAGCGGGACCGGGTGTACGAGAACGAAGAGCTAAATCTCCTGAAGTCGGCATTGAGCATAGAAGAGGGCATTGACAACATGCGATACAATCGGATAGTAATCGCCACCGATGCCGATGTGGATGGGATGCATATACGTATGCTACTGACTTCCTACTTTTTGCAGTTTTACCCTGAGGTCATAAGCCAAGGGCATCTATATATATTTCAAACGCCCCTATTCCGGGTGCGCACGAAGAAAGAGACACGCTACTGCTATAGCGAAGAGGAGCGCGTAGCGGCGCTGCGGGCGTTGGGCCAGAGCGCGGAATTGACCCGCTTCAAGGGATTGGGAGAGATTTCCCCGGATGAGTTTACGGGCTTTCTGGGCGAAGATATTCGGCTCGACCGAATACGATTGGGGCGTGAAGATGAGGTTGACGAGCTTTTACGATTCTTTATGGGGAAGAATACCCCGGAGCGCCAGAATTTCATTATCGACAATCTGCGTATAGAGGCTGACATAGAGGCAGACCTGCTGAGCAAGGGCAGCGTGGGGGCGGGAGAAGATTCCCCGCGCGCCACGGCAACACTGGCGTAATAAAAGGAGACAGGTAATGGCAGAGGTTGTACTTATCGTCGTTTTAATAGCACTTACGGTGTGTCTGCTCGTACTCGTGGCGGTGATGCTAAAGCGAGGGGGCGTGACCCGCGAACAGTTCCAAGCATTTCGTCAAGAGCAGAATGCTAGACTTGATGGCATTGACAGGCGCATTGGGCAGCAGCAGGAGGAACAGAAGAGCGCGTTTAGGATGCAGCGCGAGGAACTCGGTACCAGTTTTCAGCAGCTGGGACAATGGCTGCGGGAGACGTTAAAAGGACTTGGGGATGGGATGAATACCCATTTCACAAGCTTTCAGGCCAGCATGCAGAAGCAGACTGAGAATTTGCAACAGCGAGGTAAAGAACAGCAGATTCAACTCGACCAGCTGACGAAAAATGTGAGCGACCAGCTCAAGCAGAGCCGCGAAGAACAGACGCACAACCTGACAGCACTTGGAGAGAACCAGCAAAAGACGTTGCAGGGATTAGGCTCGGAGCAACAAAAAGTTTTGGAATCCCTTAAGAATGGGGTGCAACAACTCGTGAAAGATCAGAAAGAGGAATTGCAGGCCCTTCGAAAAGAGGTAGATGCATCGCTGCGCGAGATGCGCGCAATGATCGAAGTGAAGTTGAAAACGCTTCAGGAAGAGAATGGCAAGAAACTCGAAGAGATGCGCGCGACGGTGGATGAGAAATTGCAGAGCTCAGTGAAAGCCCGCTTTGACCATTCGTTCAAACTGATTAGCGGGCAGCTTGAATCGGTACAAAAGGGACTCGGCGAGATGCAGAACCTTGCGCAAGGCGTAGGCGATTTGCAGCGGGTGATGTCCAACGTTAAGACCCGCGGTATACTTGGTGAGATACAGCTGGGAACGATACTAGAAGACATATTAACGCCGGAGCAGTATGTCCGCAACGCGTATGTAGATCCAAGCAGCCGTGAGGTGGTTGAGTTCGCGGTGAAATTGCCGGGCCAAGGTAGCGATAACGAACCGGTACTGCTGCCGATAGATTCAAAGTTTCCAATGGAAGATTACCAACGTTTGCAGTTGGCGAACGAACAGGCGGGTCACATTACGCCGCAAGCGATAGAAAATGCAGGTAAGCAGTTTGAGAACGCGGTGCGTAAAGCCGCGAAGGACATAAGCACAAAGTATATAAAGCCACCGAAGACCACGGATTTCGCGCTGCTATTTGTCCCCACGGAGGGGCTATACGCTGAGATACTCGCGCGCCCGGGTCTGTTTGAATCGTTGCGGCAAGAGTTTAAGGTGGTAGCGGTTGGGCCATCGACCGTGTCGGCCTTCCTCAGCAGCTTGCAAATGGGATTCCGCACGTTAGTAATACAGCAGCGCAGCAATGAGGTTTGGGAGCTACTGCGCGCGGTAAAAACTGAATTCGGAAAATTTGGCGACGTGCTTGCCAAGGTTAAGGATAGGATAAACTCCGTGGGGAAAATCATCGAGGATGCAGAAACAAGAACCCGTGTGATTGATCGGAAACTTGGCCAAGTGCAGGAGTTGCCGACCGAACGGGCCACGGAGATTCTAGAAAAGGATTTAAGATTGCTTCCACTCGATGCGGGGCTTGATGAGGAGGAGGCGGAGTCTGAAACGGACGCGCAGTAAGCGGTGAATGGATGCTGCGCGTTTCTCCTGTTCCGGTGAAGAATAGGCTAATCTTGGGAAATCGGTGAGCCTAGCTGGTGTCCGTAGCTTTTTGGAAAGATTAGGTTCCGTTCAATTCGTGCCAACGATTCGCCTCGTAAATAGCCGTTCAATGGTATCAAGATGAGAGAAATTATGTATCTTTGCGGTGCTCTCCCATGCGAAAGAAGCGGGAGCGTCAGGTTAAGCGTGAAGGATAATAAAAAGTAGGAGCGATGGCAATAAAGAGACTCAACGATTTGCTGGATGTGCTGCGAAGCCACCCGAAGAAACGGCTGGTAGCGGCGTACGCGAATGATTCGCATACGATAGGCGCGGTGGCCCAGGCGGTCAAGGCAGGCATAGTGGAGGCGACGCTCGTGGGCGACGAGCCGACAATCAAGAAGGTGTGCGGAGATTTAGGCGTTGATGTTTCCCAATTCGCGTTGGTGCATGAGCCGGTGGATGTCAAGGCCGTGGCGAAAGCGGTTCAGCTGATCAATGAAGGCCAGGGCGATGTTCTCATGAAGGGGCTGGTGACCACCGATAAGTACATGCGCGGCATACTGAACAAGGACTGCGGTTTGCTCCCGCCGAAAGCAGTGCTGAGCCACGTGGTGGTGCTAGAAGTGCCTAGCTACCATAAGCTTCTGGTGCTGGGTGACGTGGCTATTATCCCCGCCCCGGACTTTAAGCAAAAACTGGCGATAGTGAACTACGTTGTACGCGCGGCGCGCACGCTCGGCGTGGAGATGCCCAAGGTGGCGCTGCTCGCGGCAACGGAACAAATGTCGGTGGGGATGCAGGCGTGCGTTGATGCGGCATTAATAGCGAAGATGGGCGAGAGGGGTCAAATAAGTGGCGCGGTGCTTGATGGGCCGCTGGCACTAGATGTGGCCATTGATAAAGAGGCGGCAGAGATAAAGAAACTGCGAAGCGAGGTGGCAGGCGATGCGGACTGTTTGGTGTTCCCCAATATCGAGAGCGGCAACATATTCTTCAAGACCTGCACGAAATTTGCTGGGGCGCAGCTCGGCGCCATGGTAGTGGGTGCGAAAGTTCCGTGCGTGCTCACGTCACGCGGCGATAGCGTGCAGTCAAAATTGTACTCGATAGCGTTGGCGGCGAGCTCCGCGAAGTAGATTCGGTGTGGCAGAAAGAGAAGCAAAAGCGAGATATAGATTATGGCAAGTGAATTAATACTGACGATTAACCCGGGATCGACGTCTACGAAGATAGCGATATTTGATGGGGAGAAGGAGATTTATAGTAAGACGTTGCGCCACGCAGCCTCGGAGCTATCGAAGTATACGCATATAGTGGACCAGCTGGAATTTCGCGAAGGTTTGGTATTCGATGCGCTTAAGGAAAGTGGCGTGGCGTTGGAATCTCTAGGTGCCATTGTCGGGCGCGGTGGCCTGGTTAAACCCGTGGAGTCGGGAGCGTACGAGGTAAACGATCGGTTGCTGGAGGATTTGCGTAAAGGGGTTCAGGGTGAACATGCGAGCAATCTTGGCGGTTTGCTAGCGAAGGGTCTTTCAGAGCGTGCGGGAGGCAAGCCATTGGCGCTTATAGCGGACCCGGTAGTGGTGGATGAGATGTCAGATATTGCGCGCGTAAGCGGTTTGCCCTTTATCCGTCGTCGGTCGATATTCCACGCGTTAAATCAGAAAGCGATAGCCCGTCGGTACGCGGCGAGCGTAGGGAAGCGCTACGAAGAGCTGAATTTGATTGTAGCGCATCTGGGAGGAGGCGTATCGGTGGGGGCGCACATGCATGGGCGCGTGGTGGATGTTAATAACGCAGTGGATGGCGATGGGCCCTTTAGCCCTGAGCGTGCGGGGACGCTACCGGCAGGGCAACTGGCGGAGCTTTGCTTTAGCGGCAAATACACCCATGGAGAAATCAAGAAGCTACTCACGGGCCAGGGAGGGCTTGTGGCGCTGATGGGAACGAACAACGCAAAAGAGGTGGCAGATAAGGCGGAAGCTGGCGATAAGGAGGCGGCGCTGATAGAGCAGGCCATGGGCTATGGTGTTGGGAAGAGCATAGGCGCGTGCGCCGCCGTTCTGCATGGGAAGGTAGATGCGATACTGCTCACGGGCGGCATGGCGTACGGGAAGGCGTTGACTGACGGCATAGAGGCGATGGTGTCATTCATAGCACCTGTGAAAGTTTATCCGGGCGAAGATGAGTTGGGCGCCCTAGCCATGAATGGGCTTATGGTGCTACGCGGCGATATAAAGGCCAAGATCTACGAGTAGGCCCGCGCGGTAGCAAGGAGATGTGAATACAAATAGTGACAAAGAAAGAGGCAGCATGGACAGTAAAACGTACGTAGAAGAGCAGTTTCGGGGTTCATTCATGTTTTACAGCTTCTGCCAATGGCTGAGACGCTGGAAGTGGTTGGCATGCGGTATAGGAGGAGGCATAACGCTATTGCTATTTACCCTTTTCTTTCTGCGTGCGAAAGAAACCCGCTACGTGGCAAGAATCACGCCGCGCATGATTCCTGTAGATGTGGTGAGTTTGAAGGATGTTCAGGAAGTTCTTACTGGCCAGTTAGCCCGGGAGGAGGTGCGAAAAAATTTTGTTCCTCCCATCCGGTCGTGGAAGATTGATTTTGGCAAGACTGCGAAAGAGAATAGCGAAGAGCTGATTGAATTGCGTCTGAACGTATCTAGGCGTGGAGATGCTGATTCAATAGGGCGTAGACTGCATGAATTGATTTTTCAAGGTACGTACTTGGGCTATGCCGTTGCTAGAGCACACAAAGAGAACGAGACGGAGGTGGCCTATTTGGACGTGCTGATAAGCAAGATTAACGGACGGCTATCTCTCCCTGCGAACGAACGGCCAACGGATTTGGGGTCAGCTGTGTATCGTGCGAATGAGACTTCCCTCCTGTGGGTGGAATACAATTCGCTAGTGAAACAGAGAGAAAAGGTAAAGATGGCAGAGGCTCGGCTCCAGGAGGAGGTTCAACTTGGATTCGATGTATTTAGGGTAGGGGCGGATGGCGCATCGAAAAAATTTGCCTTGATGCTGGTTGGGGCTTGGGTGATACAGCTCTTCGTGATGTTCTTTTTGTGGTTATTGCAATATGCTTACACCGTGAGCGCGACGGCCATGCGGATGCAAGACCAGCAGAAAGAGCTGCAAAGTTGATAGGAGTGAAAAAGATTAGAGGCCAATATGGGGAATAGCGGTCGTGTTGGGGCAGGACGGAAAAAGACGTTTGTGCTAGATACAAGCGTGATGCTCCATGATTATAATTGCCTTTACAATTTTGAGGAGAACGACGTGGTGGTTCCGATCATGGCATTAGAGGAGCTAGACCACTTTAAAAAGGGGAATGAGGCCTTAAATTATAATGCGCGCGAGTTTGCGAGGTCGCTGGATGCGCTAAGCGGAGATGCGCTATTTGGTAATGGGATTTCTCTAGGCGCGGGGAAAGGTTTGCTGCGTGTCGTGACGGGCAAGCCCTTCTCGGAAACGATGCGGGAGTCATTCCGAGATGATATCAATGACCATCGTATACTGGCCATTGCGTCCTACCTGCATGAGCATGAGGCGCAGCCGGTCATTTTGGTTTCGAAGGATATAAATCTTCGAATGAAGGCGAAGTCGGTAGGGGTTGCCGCGGAAGACTATCTGAACGACAAGGTGGAGAGCGTTAGCATGCTGGAGCGCGCGGCAACAGAGGTTGAGGGTGTGGATGCCTCGCTACTTTCGAAGTTGTACGGGGAGAAAGAGGGGATTCGCCCAGAGGAGATTTCAATACGGGCTGCGGCGAATGAGTGCTTTCTCCTTCGAGGAGCGGGAACCAGCGCGATGGCGCGCTACGATTCGGAAAGGGGCGTTTTGGTGGGCGTTGATAAGCAACGATGCTATGGAGTGGAGCCACGGAACGCGGAACAAACGTTTGCCTTATCGTTGCTGACCGATGCACGGATACCCCTGGTGGCGCTGACCGGGAAGGCGGGGACGGGCAAGACGCTGCTCGCTCTGGCGGCAGCACTGGCGCAACAAGAGCTGTATTCCCAAATTCTGCTCGCGCGCCCAATCGTAGCGTTAAGCAATAAAGATGTTGGTTTTTTACCTGGGGATATCGATGCGAAGATTGGGCCGTACATGCTCCCCCTCTTTGATAATTTGGCAGTGATTAAGAGTCTTTTGAAGAGTACGAGCAGGGATTATATTAGGATTGACGAGCTGCAACGGCAGGAAAAGCTCGTGATTTCCCCATTGGCCTACATTCGAGGGAGGAGCTTGTCAAGCACCTTTATGATTGTCGATGAAGCTCAAAATCTGACGCCGCACGAGATAAAGACGATAATTACGCGGGCGGCAGATGGTACGAAGATAGTATTCACTGGGGATGTGTACCAGATTGACCATCCGTATTTGGATTCATGTTCAAATGGGTTGAGTTACCTTTGCGGGAAAATGCATGGGCAGCCCCTCTTTGCGCACGTAAATTTAGTGAAGGGAGAACGTAGCAAACTATCAGAGCTGGCGAGTCGGTTGCTGTAGAATGCGGTGTGAATAAATGGAAAGCAGCGTGAAACGAGTATTATTACCAATTGCCGTAGCATCCCTTTTACTGTTGCAATCAGCGTATGCCCAGGATGCGAATGAGCTGAAAATTAGCAAGGCACAGGAAAAGATTGCGAAGAGCAAGGAGAAACTCAAAATGCTTGAGGCGAATCTGGGGGAGGCGGATAGCCTGTACACGGCCGCGGAAGAGCAGAAGAAGCGTTACGAAGATACGCTTTCGCAACTGGCAAATGAGGATAAGGAACTTCAAAGGGACTACTTCAACGCGTCGAAACAGGCGCAAAAGGAGGCAAGAGAGGTAAGGGCGGAGGGTTTGGATTCGCTTCGCAATGAGTACCGTGATGTTGAAAAGGATTTTGCGGATCAATTCAAAGATCTAGATAGACGTTTCAAGCAGGCGTACCGCGGCTACGATAATTCGAAGCGCAATATAGATAAGGCGAAAGAGAAACGGAGTAAAGCGCACGCGGATGTGAAGGCTGCCGAACGGGGGGTACGCGATGCAGAAAAGGCGTTGGAAATGGTGAAGAAACAGCTGGAGAAGAAGCAGCAGGAAAAGGCAAAGCGGGAACAGAAGAAGGATGAGGAGCGATCCCGCAAGAATAGTGAAAAAGCGAGCTAGGAATTGGGCGTACAGGGCGGAGTGGTCGTCAAATAGGTTGGGTCGAACTAAAGAAGGTTTCGTCGAAATGAGATTAGGGAATAAAATATTTTTTGCTACTGCGATGGTCGTAAGCGCATACGCGTGCGGCGGCCCACAGCAAACGAACAGTGGGGTGTCGGAAGCGCGACATAAGTATCAGATGGTCGACGTTCGGAATCGCCAGTATTCGCCGGAGGTTCTTTGGAATTTCGGACGTTTAGGCGAGTCAGCGGTTTCCCCAGATGGTACGCGCGTCGCGTACACAGTGACGCGCTACGATGTGGGCGAGAATAGGGGGTGGAACGAGCTGTACGTGATTCCTGTCGATGGGAAAGGTCAGGCGCAACGCGTCGATCTTCCGACGGAGGATGTGTCGAACGTTTTCTGGTTGGATGGTGAGCGTTTGGCCTTTATTTCCTCGTACGGAAATGGAGATAAGGGAGGAGCTTTATACTCCGTGTCGGCCAAAGGCGGGGATTTGTTGAAGATGTCGGATGTTTCGGAAGGGATAGATGGGCTAAAGCTTTCTCCCGACAAGAAAAAAGCTGTTTTCATAAGTAGGGTTAAGGTGATGGAGACAGCTGCGGATCGTAATCCGGATTTGCAGAAGAGCACGGGACTGGTGTATGATGATTTGATGTATCGCCACTGGAATCGTTGGGACGATGGCACGCGGAGCCACGTTTTTTTAGCGTCATTTGAAGGGGGTAAGGTAATGCAAGCCGTTGACATAATGGCCGGTGAACAGTACGATTCTCCGCTTGCCCCATTCGGTGGTATTGAGGAGATTGCGTGGAATGCAGGTAGCGATGGGGTAGCGTACACCTGCAAAAAGTCGGTTGGACGTGATGCAGCTTTTAGCACGAATTCGGATGTGTATTTTTACGATTGCAACAGTAAGAGTACGTCGAATTTGACGGAGAGCAACCAGGGGTACGACCGATGCCCGGTGTATACCCCCGATGGTAAGTATATGCTGTGGCTTAGTATGGAACGTGCTGGTTTTGAGGCTGATAAGGATCGGTTGATGCGGCTGGATTTGTCTACCGGAGACGTAGTAGAGTTAACCAAGGGATTTGATTACAGCGCATCGAACGTGCAGGTATCTTCGGATAGTAAGGACGTGTATTTTGTTTCGGGTGTCCAAGGGACATTCCAATTGTACACAATACCGATTGATGGAGGGGTGCCAACGGCACTGACGGAGGGGATGCATGATTATAAGAGCGTAGCGTTGGCCAATGATTGTCTAGTTGGTAGTAGAGTATCCATGGTGTCACCAGCGGAGCTATATAGAGTTGCGTTGCGAGGGGGCACGCAAGAGAAGCTAACATCGATTAATGACGAATTGCTTGCGCGGATAGATATGCCCGAGGTGAGGAGCCGTTGGATAACGACGACGGATAATCAGAAAATGTTGACGTGGGTGGTGCTTCCCCCCCGTTTCGATAGTTCCAAACGGTATCCTGCGTTGCTATTTTGCGAAGGAGGTCCGCAAAGCGCGCTGAGTCAGTTTTGGAGCTATAGATGGAATTTGGCCTTGATGGCCGCGCAAGGATATGTGGTGGTTGCACCTAACCGGCGCGGCGTGTTGACGTTTGGACAAAAGTGGACTGATGAAATTAGTCGACACCACGGTGGGCAGGAGATGAAGGATTTGCTATGCGCCATGGATGAGCTAGCTAAAGAACCGTGGGTAGATGAGGGGCATTTGGGTGCTGTCGGCGCGAGCTACGGTGGGTTTACGGTGAATTGGTTGGCGGGGCACCACGAGAAACGTTTCAAGGCATTCATTAGCCATTGCGGAATTTTCCATAGCGAAATGGAATACTACACGACCGAGGAGCTATTTTTTGATGCGTGGGAAATGGGCGGCGCGCCCTGGGAAAAGGGTAATGCAGTTGCGCAGGCAAGCTTTGCGCAGAGTCCCCATAAATTTGTGGAAAATTGGGATACACCCATAATGTTGATCCATGGTGAACAGGATTTTAGAATTCCGTACACGCAGGCCTTGGCGGCATTTGATGCTGCACGTATGAGGGGTATTGAGTCGCGACTATTGATCTTTCCTGACGAGTGCCATTGGGTAGTAAAACCGCAAAATGGATTACTTTGGCAACGGGAGTTTTTTAGGTGGCTTGATGCGCATTTGAAGTAGTCGGTCTGCTGTATGAAAAAGGGCGTTACAAATAGACAGAGGAGAAGAAGATGAAGTTTTTTTTGGATACTGCTAACTTGGAGCAGATTCGCGAGGCTGCGGCATTGGGAGTGCTTGATGGGGTGACGACAAACCCATCGCTAATGGCTAAAGAGGGGATAAAGGGCGAAGATGCGGTTATGCGCCATTACGTTGAGATTTGCCGCATTGTGGGTGGCGATGTAAGCGCGGAGGTAATCTCTACTGATTTTGAAGGAATGTGCGCGGAAGGGAAGCGTTTGGCTGCTCTAAATAGGCATATCGTTGTCAAGGTTCCCTGCATAGCGGAGGGGATTAAGGCGATAAAGGCGCTGTCGCGAGAAGGAATACGGACGAATTGCACCCTAGTTTTCACGCTAGGGCAGGCGCTGGTGGCGGCAAAGGCGGGTGCTACGTATGTTTCTCCATTCGTCGGTCGCTTAGACGACATATCCAACGATGGCATGCAGCTGGTTAGGGATATTGTAGCGTGTTTCCGTAGATATAATTTCCGGACCCAGGTATTAGCGGCTTCTATTCGCCATACCCTCCATATCATTCAGGCAATCGAGGCGGGAGCGGACGTTGCCACTTGCCCTCTCCCCGCGATTCTAGGTTTACTAAAGCATCCGTTAACCGACGCGGGGTTAGCTAAATTCTTGTCGGATTACCGCGCGGTGAACGCTTGATGGTTAAAAGACTGGAAATGGGAAAGTTAATAAAAATATCTGGGGAGCATCCCGAACAAGCCAAAGTTGATTGCGTGGCATCCTGTTTACGTGATGGGGGGGTAGTGATATACCCAACTGACACGCTGTACGGCATGGGGTGTGCAATCAACAATGCGCGCGCTGTTGAGCGAATAATCCAGTGCAAGGGGTTAAAAGTGAAGAATGCCCAATTCTCGTTTATTTGCCATAGCATCTCTCAGATAGCCGAGTTTGCGCTGATAAGCGATAAAAATTTCGAGGTGCTCAAAGCGAATCTACCTGGTCCATTTACGTTCATTTTACCCGGGTTGAGTAAGGTTCCGGCGTACTTTATTAGCAAGCGTAAAACGGTTGGCGTGCGAATACCCGCGAATCCGATACCAAGATGTATAGTCGAAACGCTAGGGGTTCCGATTCTTACGACATCTATCCCTAACGATGATGACCCCGCCTATACGTATCACCCCGAGCTTATCGCGGAGCGTTGGTCCTCGCGTGTAGATCTGATTATTGATGGAGGCTCTGGCGGGCAAACCCCATCGACTGTTGTAGATTGCACTGGCAGTGAGATAGAAGTGGTACGGAAGGGGAAGGGAATTTTGAATTTAAGCTAACGGATATCGAGCGAATCCATCTTTTAATGATAAATTTTCTTACCTTTGCTGTGTCAGTACCCTGTAATAACTTATAAATAACGATTGAAATGGCAAAAGTACAAGTGGCGATTAATGGGTTTGGTCGCATTGGGCGTCAGGTTTTTAGGGCTATTGCGGAACGCAATGATGTAGAGGTGGTAGCGATTAATGGGCTGATGACAGCGGATGCAATGGCCTATTTAGCGAAATACGATTCGACGCAAGGAAGATTCGCTGGGGAAATAGTTTCTCACGGAGAGACCCTGGTTGTGAATGGGCATGAGGTTCTACTATCGCACGAGCCTAATCCAAAAGCCATAAATTGGAGAAAGCCGGTGGATGTGGTGGTGGAGGCCACTGGCGTTTTCAGCAAGAAGAGTGGCGATAAAGGTGGGTATGGTGACCATCTGAAAGACGGTGTGAAGAAGGTGGTGTTGACGGCACCCGCTAAAGATGGAATCGACAAGATGGTCGTCCTGGGGGTAAATGATGGAGTCCTGCTGCCTTCAGACCACTACGTTTCGAATGCTAGTTGCACTACGAACTGCCTAGCGCCTATGGTGCAAGTTCTTCAACGAGAATTGGGTGTGGACACCGGTTTTATGACAACCGTTCATTCCTATACGAATGATCAGCGGGTTCTTGATGGGCTCCATTCGGATTTGCGCCGAGCACGTACCGCTGGGTTAAACCAAATTCCTACGACCACAGGTGCGGCTAAGGCATTAGGAGTGATAATCCCCGAGTTGAAGGGGCGTCTTGACGGTGTTTCGGTCCGTGTCCCAACTGCTACGGGTTCTTTGGTGGACTTTGTATGTACGGTAAAGAAGAGCGCCACGATTGAGGAAATCAATGCGATGATGAAGCGTGAGAGCGAAAAGCCGGCGATGAAGGCTATCTTTTCCTACACGGAAGATCCAATCGTCTCAAGCGACATCATTCACGACTCGCATAGCGTCATATTCGACGCCCAAAGCACCAAGGTTATCGGGAACATGGTAAAGATTATGGGGTGGTACGATAATGAGTGGGGTTATTCTAACCGGGTGGTCGACCTTTGCATAAAAATCATGAATCTGTAGTAGCTGTTTTTATATTGACAGAGGGCTAAGCATCTAGTGCAGGGGAGTTATGATTGGTAATTCCCCTGCTTTTTTTATGCCATGTATCAACTTAATTCCAGGTCCTTTCTCTTTCTCATCGGTTTTATGGGAAGTGGAAAGACCATGTTTGCAGGGGAGGTTAGTCGGTTGACAGGCGTGCCGTACTTAGATACCGATGAAGCTATTGTACGGGCCACGGGTAGTTCCGTGTACGACCTATTCTTACAGCGAGGCGAGAATACATTCAGAAAGTTAGAAAACAGAATCCTTCGTAGCGCAATTGCAAGAAACGAAACGCGCATAATAAGTACGGGCGGGGGCATGCCATGCCACAGCGATAACATGGCACTAATGCTCGAAACGGGTCTGGTAGTTTATCTCCGTGCGCCAATTGCAAGTCTAGCTGACCGTCTACGTGGCGAGGAGAGTAGTCGTCCGCTGCTGGTTAACAGGGGAAGCATGTCGCTGGAAGAAAGGATAAGAGGGCTTCTTGATGCGCGCGAAGAGTATTACGCCAAGGCCCATATTACGATTGATACTGACCGTCACACCATCGAAGAAATCGTTGCCCTGCTAGCGTCATCTTTGCATCGCTAGGGGTAATGCGACGCATCACCCCTAGCGAGCCGCGCGATTGCCTATTTACAGTGGGAAAGCATCGCCTGAACCATCGCGAATGCTGCTGAAGAGATGCTGGCCAAATCGTTTTCAAGCATAAAGCACGGGGTAGAGAACAGAAGATTCTCGCGATCTTCCACCACCTCGTCCTGTTTTGCCTCCCGGTGCACCATGCCGAGGCTTTCAGCGTCCTTTGATACGGAGCATTCTTTCCCTAACGTTATAAGCCCATGGCGCAAAACCAACGAGATTAAGATTGGCGCAATGCACATTGCCCCGATGGGCTTCTTTGCCGCGTGGAACGCGGTGATTACGCTCTTCACTTCCTCATTTACAGTTGCATGGATGCCCGCGAATGCGTACGTGCAAAGATTTTTAGCCACCCCATAGCCACCAGGGAACGCCAACGCATCGAATTCAGCCGCATTCAATTCAGATAGCGGTTTCACATCCCCCTGCACCATTCTGGCCGCCTCGTGCAAAACATACCTTCGCTCTGGCATAGTCTTACGGGTGTAGTGATCGATAACTTCATGCTGCTCAACATCTGGCGCGAAGCACTGAAACGCTGCTCCCGCACGGACGATGCCCGTGAGAAGGAGTACGGTTTCCTGAATATTATTCCCATCGAGGTTGCCGCTCCCGGCAAGCACTACCGCAAACCTTTTTTTCCCCATAACGAAATCCCTTTGATTATTCACTGCAAATATAACGTAAAATAATATCCTAACGGATCTTTTTTACGCATAGTCGGTAGTCCAGAATTAGGGGAAGCAGAGGGAAACGCAGGGAATGTAACCATTTGAAATAGCATTATTTAGCATTTCTCTGCTATATTGGTGTAAGCGAAAACGAGCATCAAACGGCAGGAGTTCCATTACCAAATCGTAACCCATCAGGGAAAAAGTAAAAAGGGGTTACGATTTGAAGCTAAACAACTGTTTCATAGGTTTTTATTCATCATCTTTCATTTTTCTGCATCGCTCGGGAAGACTTGTTTCACTGTACCTTTGCAAGCAAAGGAAATTTAGAAGAAACGACAGAAAATATAGGAAAACAAACTGAAAGTATCGTTCTTCGTTCAGGCGAAACGAACAGACAAAAAAGAACTTGTGCCTGTTATCGGGCGCATATCAGTAGGCAGAACCCATTCGGGCTTCTCACCAAGTGCAAGACTCCTCTCACTCTTTGGGACAGCCGTAAGCAACGGCTCGTCGGCAAGAGTGCAATGGCGGTATCTGTCAATCAGAAACTCGATGAATGCACCGCACTCATCCACGCATGCTTTCACGAATTCAATGAAAGGGAAGAAACCTTTACCGCCACAGACGTGAGAGATGCCTATCAGGGGCAAATCCGCCGTCAAGCCCTGATCTTGGAGAGTTTCAGCGAGTATCTCGCACAGACAAAGGAGCGTATCGGCAGCGACCGAGCCTTAAAGACGTTCAAACTCCATACCTACCGCTCTCCCTGCCCCGTGAGTATGTGCAGAAGAAGCACAAGGTAGGTGACATTCCACTCTCACAGCTGGACAAAGCATTTATCGAGGGCGTCGTGTATTATCTCACCATCGATCGCAGACTGAAACGCAGCAGCATATCAAGCGCCCTATCTACCTTGCAGACCATCGTCCGCATAGCGGTGAAGAAAGGCGTGCTGGACTTCTATCCGTTCTTAGGCTACAGTTACGAGCGACCAAAAGGCGAGCCGAGAAGCATCACGCAAGACGAACTACAAAAGATAATTAACTTGATGATTGAGGGGGAGAACTACCGCATTGTCTGTAATCTCTTTGTCTTTTTCTGTTTCACAGGTCTGGCTATCTCAGATATCCGTAATTTAAGAGAGGAAAACATCGTCTTGGAATAGGCTGAACTTTGCATCAAGGGCAGACGCATGAAGACAAAGACTCTGTATCGTGTACAGGTACTTCCCCCTGCTTGGGCGATAATGGAGCGGTACAGGGGAAAGCGTGCAGGTTTTGTTTTTGAAGTGCCGACTACCGACATTATCCTCAATGGCATGCACTATATACAGCGAAACATCGGCATGGAAAGTCTGCTGACCTTCCACATGGCACGCCGCACCTTTGCTACCACGATTTGTCTTTCAAATGGCATATCAATGGAAACGCTCAGTAAGATGCTCGGACACAGCAATATCGGTACGACACAGATTTATGGAAAGATAACCGACCATAAGATACTATCTGAAAGTCTGCCGTCTGGTTTTCCACAGATTTTATCTCAGTTTCCTTGAAACGGCAAATGGCTTTCTGACGTTCCAGTGTGTCTCGGACAGGAGACAGGGCTCGTATCTGGAAGAAGACAAGGAAGATGCCGAGATTATAGACTGCAAGGACGACACCGAAGACAAGGAAAGTAAAGAACGAGAATAGCAGGCTCAGACTACTTGATGTGAGGAATTGCTCCACACGCCGGTGGTCTTCAATGCGTTGCAGGAGGTCACCCATAAGTTTGATGTCGAAGAACTTCATCGGCAGTTTCATCAGCTTGATGAAGAAATCCGATATGAGCGAGATATTAATACGTGTGGAGATGTGCAGGAGTATTTTGGAGCGGATAAATTCGATGGCGGTACGGCTGAAAAGTAGCATCATCTCTGCCAAGAGCACCAACCATACAAAGCCTATATCCTTTCCTCCTATACCCGTATCTACTATAGCTTGGGTGAGGAATGGAAAGACGAGTTGCAGAAAAGAGCCAAGCAACAAACCGAGTATCAACTGCGTGAGGAAACGCTTGTATTTCTTGAGATAGTTCCAGAGGAATGTCACTCGGTTTTGAGCGGGGCAGTTCTCTCTTCTTTTTGAGCATAAAACTGTTCTGTCGGTTCGAGAAGAAGGGCAATACCTTTCTCCTCGCCGTTGGTCTTAGTACTCACCCAATGCCCGCAGAATTCTTCTTTTGTATAGGTTACTAAACCCTTCCCAGATCTGCGACATAAACCGTATTTCTGTCCTTACGATGCTTTTTTATCTTATAGACAATAACGAAATGATTTTGGTTTCAGTGGACGATGCAAGGCAGTGGAGCCTCTTCTGCAAGCGCTTCAAAGCCTAAACGGGCACTTACTGTTTTAAACCCAATCTCTTCAGCAGCTTTGCTAATGCCAAGAAGAGAAACACCATCCCTGCTAAGGTCACTTAATAGTCTTAACCTATTCCGATCAGTAGATTTTCCATAATATCCCGCTGTCATTATCAAACATGAAACTCCACAATCCATTGCGTCTCGCTGTTTTCTTAAAATCATAATCTGTTTACTTCTGATGAAATTGAGGAGTGTTTCTTTATTGTTCGATGTTGATTGAAGTACCAAATGGCATTTAAACGAAGCGTTCGAGAGTCCATCCAAGAGCGTCCGTTCAATAAAACACCGTGTAATTTTCCTTTTATTCGCGGGGTAGAAGTATTGAGTATATCAGTCAGTTTTAGGTTCACTTGTAGGCGCTTATCAAAGAATTGTTTTTGAATGGAGCAATTGAGAGATGATGATGAACTATACTCTATATACCCACTACTGCCTGCCCCATTGTAGGAGTAGTCTATATTTAGCACCCACTGCCCAGGGAAAGTAAAACCATTGTTCAGAGCTAGAATTACAAATGGCTTACTAATAGAGTAGGCCGAACCACCTTTGCTGGCAGGGAGGGTGATAAAGTTTTGGATGTAGCCCAACATATACCTAGGCTCATAAAACCCAAAGCGTGGAGCAGCATTGGCAATCAACTTGAAGCCTTGCATGTGGTTTAGGTTTTGAGGTATAACTTTAATTCGATGTTCACCTTTATATGAATCCAACTCGAATGTCTCTAAGATGGGACGATAGGTATAGGTATAACCAACCGATAGGTATAACCAACGAAAAGAACAATCGTAACTAACGTTATGCACAACAGAACGTTCTAGACTTGGGTTACTCTCTTTGATATTATACCGATTGATGTATATGTCGCCACTTGCAAGCTGACTGAATGAGGGATATGCTATAGAAGAGTTGTAGTTGAACTGATGCGTCCATTGTCCTAGCGAATAAGAAAGCGCAAAAGATGGGAGTAGCGTTTGGTAAGCGTAACTTTGGGATTCTGTATTGGTGGTGTTATTTTGGTAGCATTTGTTTGTTTTCTCAAAACGCAGTGCAAGGCTGAAGTTCCATCTTTCGTTTGGAGTGCTCCAATTGGCTCCAATATATCCCGCTTTCTTTATTTCCTGAATTTTGTTGTCGGTGGGTAGGGCGTCATCAATATTCAACGTTGTTGAACTTTGAATAACAGATTTGCTCCAATCAACACCCATTTCGAGCTTAGTCCGCTTTATTTGATAGACGGCACGGGGAGAAAAACCCCACAATGAACTGTTTCCTCTTGAGTCTATCTTTGTGAAACGCGTCTTTTCTTGTAGGTTTTGTTCTGCAGTGTTTCTTTGCTGATACCAATCAGTGGAGAAGTCAATCATCCAATGCTTACTCAGATTTCCTCTGTAATAAAGATTAATGTTGTCTTCTGTACTATGACTTGAACGGTTATTGTCGAAGTCTTCATTGATGTATTCATTTCCTTTCCATACAGACAGATGACCAACCATGTATACGTTGGTATGCGATGGCCGTCTTGTATATCTTACGTTAAGTTGGTGCTGGTCTGTGAAGTTATATTCAAGGTTAGCAAAGTATGATTGCTCTTTGTTCCTGTTTTTCTTCTTCGTGTCTTCTGCCTTCACTTTCCATTGCGTTGCTGTGTTTAATAGTTCAAACGTATTTTCCTGTTGCGGTTGCGATTGATATACCGTATAGTCTGCACCGAGGGTGATACTAAATCTTTTATACCGGTATCTTATTTCTCCACCAACACCTTGCGTAAGTCGGTGGTTAACCCTGGAATAAGAATGTAAAAAAGCGGAAATTCCCTCTAATAATGAATTTGTGTGGATAGCTACCACGCAGCCCACTTCTCCCGAATATCGAGCACCAGGATGCCTATCTATCTCAATATGCTTGATTGTCCTAACGTCAAGGCGAGCAATTTCTTGTACAGTTGCAGGTCGGTTGTTGAGAAAATACATGATGCTGCCTTGATTTATCGATTTTAACTGGTCGCCTTGCATGTAAAAACCAGGCAGTTTACCTAGCAAATCGTTGACATGACTCTCTGAGCTGAGGACTGTTCCAGCTACATTACACACCAGTTTATTGTCTCTCATAGAAAAGGCTTTCTTGTTACCTCTGACAACAACTTCTGCTAGCTGAACAGAAGAAGTTGGTAATGTGATGGAATCTATTTTGTCTTGGGTTGAAAATGTGGTTTGGTAGCCAATAAGACTAACTCTAAATATGGGTTTATCAATGAGATTCTCCAGTGAGAGTGTAAACTCTCCTGTATCATTTGTAACAGTGGCCTTTGTGACTACCGAATCGGGTAAGGACAAAGCGATGACGTTAGCGAACTCCAAAGGTCGTCCTTTGGAGTCAAACACTCTACCATGATAAGTTTGTACTTGTGCATTTCCTATCCAAGGTATAAGAAATAAAAGAAAGAGTGTCATACTCTTATTGGAGAGTAAATTAAATCCTTTCCAACTTTTCCGACAAAACTCTATATGCATACTTCTGTTTTTGAATTAATGTCATTTCCAGGGGACAATTTATAAGATCTTTTTTATTCTCAACGAGTCGTTGAGAACATCCTCCGATACATATAAGGGAAAGAAACTCGCCCGTTTCCAAATCGTAACCCATTTTCCTTTTATTCTTTCTTTGTTTGTTGATTATCTGAAAGATACAGCTTTCTTGAATCTTTTCTACGCCTAGTACGGAACTATCAGCGGGAAGGGTATTAAGGCAGGCATTGAAGGTAAATAAATGGAGATGAGAAGGATTTATTGCATAGATTTGTGGTTTACATGAGGAGAATAAGTGGAAAATAAATTCATGCGTAGGTTTCACTACAGAATTGTCAACCTATGCATCAAATGGTGGTGCGGAGAAGACGACGCTAACCAACAGAAGGCCATCTCTGCACCCATTTTTTCTATTTCGATGCTCACGTATTGCATCGTGGCGTATTTATTAGCTGAAAATGATCTTCTAATGGGTAATTTCACCATGCGCGAATGTAAAAATGATGCGCGGTGATCGTCAGAATGCAAGTGGTATTCTCATCTGAAGGGCAGGAACGGAGTACGTCCGAATGCCTGTGGGCCGGCGTAGATTGTGCAATTAGCATCATCGGATAGCCTCAGCAGAATTTATCTCGCGGTGCTAGAACCGCACGCTTGCCGTCATATGCAATATCCAGTCCCCCCTTGGGGATGCGTCCATCAGCGCGAACCCTCTGGCGATGTCGAGCGTTAGCGTTCCGGCTGAGGCTTGCGCCACGATGCCCGCGCCTACGCTCAGGGCGCCGCGCAGCCGTGGGGAATCGAAGAAAAGGCCTACGTCAGTAAAGAGGCGCGGCATCGCCCAGGCATTGATAGCCCAATTTAAGCCCAGCGTGGCCATCGCGTAGTGGCTAGTGGCTATTGCGCTTTCTAAGTATCCACGAATGGATTTCGCCCCACCGATCCGTGCGATTTCCAGCGTTCCCAGCTGCAGATCATGGGCGTGATTTATGTTCCTATTCTCATAGCGTGCATTCCCTTGGAACTGCAGCCCGAAGCCGCCGATGGCAGCGACAAGTTCGCCCTCAGCGCTGACAGAAAGCAGAACGCGGCGTCCCCCATCGCTGGAACGGCGATCCGCGATGGTGGCTTTCACGTGCGCTTCGCAACCTTGGGGCCAATCGAGCGAGTAGTTCATTCGCTCCAATTCGAATCCAAGCGAGTATTTGTAGGACTGCGCACGCTGCGCAACTATCGATTGCGAGCCCGCGATGCGCCTTAGCTCGGTTAGCTGTTCGTGCAGGTAGCCAGCCTCGATCTGCTGAAATGGGGTGAGCGCGAAGCGCACGCTGGCGCCCCAGGCGAAACGGCTGGCCGTAGAATCCTGCCGCGTGAACGTGGTTTCAAGCGCAACGCCCCACGCGCTGCCATATACGCGATTCCACGCTGCCCTCACGCTGATGTCATGCTCATTCCGTCGCGCCGACCGCCATGACGCGCGCAGCCGTTCGCCCTGCTTAAAAAGGCTTCGTAGATCGATATCCGCGCTGCCGTAGAAATCAACCCCCTTGCCTGAAGGGCGCGGTTGAAACCCCACCCCCGCCTGTAGCGTATTCGCCTTGCGGGCGGCTAGGAAGAGATGCAGAATGGCGCCTCCCGGGATGAATTCCAGCACCGGCGCGTGGATGGCGCGGGCGTAAGGGAGCGAAGCCAGAATCGTTTCCAATCGGCCAAGATCGCTCGGGGCGATCGTGGAGACCCCTAAGCGGTACTGTAGAAGGGCGCGCAGCGCGCGGTCGTGGAGTTTGAGAGGCCCATCCTGACGTATGGCGATCAGCAGGCTCCTAGCGATCGAATCGCGGGTTACCGCCGCGACGACCGTAGAATCATGTATGGATAGACTGACAGCGATGCGGTCGTTCGGGGAAAGGCTTTCCGCGATGCGTTTCGAGAGGGCAGTCGCGGCGTCCACCGCGATGGTCGCGTGGCGCGGCGAGATACTATCGTTTGAGAATGCCATTACCCGATAGCGCGGCCCAAGATGCGCGCGCGCAAGGATGCGCGTGGGCGTGGTGAAAACTAGAGAATCAATGCTCGCCTCGAGATACCCTTTATCACGCCACGCCGCGACGCAGCGTAGCAGCTGCCGAGCAATCGTTGCGCTATCCGCGGCGATCAGGGTGGGGCAGTGCGCGGTGTCCGTGGCGAGCGCGGCTGGAGCGTAGAACATGTGTGCGGGTTGCGAATAGCCTTTGCCCATGGGCAGCCCGCATAGCGCTCCTCCTAGGCAACCCAGTAAAAGAAGATATCTCACCCCGCCCAATGGGACTTCGCGCTACGTGAACTTAACGAATGGAAAATCCCTTGCTCTCGAGGTAGGTAATCAGGCGCGCGGACATCTCTTCGTACAGCGAAGCGGGGTAGCGCACGTCGGTGAAAACCTGCGCCAGCGTCTCCTTACCGTTCTCCTCAACGAACGCACGATTCGTGGGATTCTGCTCGAAGGCGCTATACCACCGGTCTATTCGTTCGGGGGCAGCGGGGGTGTACCGCTCCCTGTGCACCACGGCATCGAGGGGGAGGCGCTCCACGAGCGGAGGGTTCTCGTCGGGGTAGCCTAGTGCTATGGCGGTCAGCGGCACGACGAGATCCGGGAGGGAAAGGACCGAGGCGAATCCCTCCACATTGTAGAGGGGAGTCCCTAGGAAGCAGATGCCCAGTCCATTATCCTCCGCTGCTACCGCCACGTTCTGCGCGAAGAGAGAAGCGTCGATGGCGGAGGAGAGAAGCCCCATAAGGTTGCCATACCCCGGGGAGGCCTTACGCTGCGCGCACCAGGACGAAAAGCGATTCAGGTCCGCGCACACCATGATGTGCACCGGCGCGGTGTCAAGTAGCGGTTGGTTGAAATGCAGGGGCTTAAGCTTCAAAATCTCTTCGTGGGACGCGGTCACAATGGCGCAATAGGTCTGCATGTTACCCGTATTCGAGGCCCTTACGCCTGCCTCAAGCACGGCATTCAGCACCGATCCCGGGATGGCTTTCACCTGAAATTTGCGAATGCTTCTATGCGTTAAATAGTTCATCGGTATAAAGGTTTAAGTTTCGACTCAATCCGCATGGCCAGGGTGAATCGCCCTCGCCCCAATCGATCCAACGGGTCACGTTGATTCCCTAAGGCCATTCGACGCGCCTGCCCATGGGTGGCGGCGGTCAAGTCCCTCGCCCGCGGGAGGGCAGGGGCGACGGTTAGACCGTCGGGGCAGACAGGCTTCCCTGCACGAAGTGGCATGGGATGCGAGTGATCAGCGCGTAGTCCTCCCCGGCCTCCCGCATATCGGGGTCATCGGCATCGTAGTACCACTCTATCGTGCACTTTTTATCCGCGTCCGCCATGCTTTCGAGCTCCGTGATTATCTCCATGAAAATCTTCGAGGAGGCTGTATTGAAGTAATCGAAATCAAACCTAATCACAGTATGCTCCGCGGGGTCCTTCACGTAGTCTTGCAGCCACTCCAGCATGGGGGCGAAGAATTCCGAGACGTTTTCAGGAATCGACACGCCGGAGAGGGTCAAAACCCCAGAGTCCGCGTCGAACACCACGCTGGGTGTCGTTTTTGTTGAATCAATCGAAATTCTATGCATGTTGCTCTGAGTTGGTTGCACAGCCAGTGCCTATATCAAGTTGTAAAAGCCTACTACCTCCGCCCGCACGGCACGCGCTGCCCTCCAGTAGCGCATGATTCCTCCCTAAGCAGCCGGCACGTCCCCTCCAAAACATCCCTGTGCGTCTCTGCGGGGGAGAAGAACACCCGATCGCCCCCCTTGGGGCAGCTTACCCCTGCGCCTTCAGCACCCGCGCCTAGCGCTTATGACTTCTTTACGGATGTTGCAAAAAAAATGTTTCACCGGGCAACCTCTGAACTGTTTTTGGGGCTGGCGAACCGGGAACTGGGCGGGACAGAAGAGGTATCAAATTCGCATCAAAGTTGGTTTTCTCCCGAGAAAACCAACTTTGATGCGGGTAAGGTGCAAATTTGCCCCCTTGCATTTGCATGAAAAACATCTAGCGCGCCCCTTCGTGCTGGGGGCGAGCGATGGGCACGACGCCACGCGGAGGGTAGCTGTAATCGGTAGCACCGACAGGTCGCCGCGTAACCCCGTGGGTCCGAACCGCACATTTTTAGCATCATTTGGAGGTGTGAAGAATAGTACGTACCTTTGCGGTCGTTAAATGGTGGATGTAGCTCAGTTGGTTAGAGCATCGGATTGTGGTTCCGAGTGTCGTGGGTTCGAATCCCATCTTCCACCCACGCGTCAGGAGAGAGAGTTGGAAGGGTTAAGTATGCAAAAGTACTCCTTTTCCAGCTCTATTTTTTGGATGGAGGTCTTCGCATAGCATAGCTTTGAGGCAAGGTAAAGTGGCGTGCGGTTGTAGAATGTAGTTCGCAACGAAAGGAGAGGTCGAGAGATGTTTAATCGGCGGTTAGTGAGGATAAAGGTGCTACAGATGCTCTACGCGCACATGAGCGCCTACGCCGACATGGAGGAGAATAGGGCGGAGGCGCAGGGGCTTCCCTTCTCATTGGGGAGCGGCGTGGCGGATGCGAATGCCGTGGCGCGGTCGCTGCTGGAGCTTAACAGGAGTATGCAGGCCTACATTGACCTCCAGCATGCGCTGCTAAATCTTCTGCTGGAGCTCCGCCGGGCGAGTGTGAAGCGCATCCAGCTGCAAAAGGCGCGCTACCTGCGCGGGGGGCACGAACCGTCAGAAAACTTTGCGAATTGCCGAGTGCTGCAGCAGTACGCGGCCAACGATTCGCTCCGCCAATACACGAAGCAGCGCAGCGTGGGGTGGGGCGAGGCGGACACGCTGGTGTGGCAGCTATACGGAGCGCTTGAAAAAGCGCCGTTTTTCGAGAGTTACCAGGAGCTGAAGGCGCCCACGTACCGCGATGACATCGCCGTTGTGGCCGCCATATACGATTGGCTTCTGGATGTAGAGATTTTGCAACTTGGCGACGAGCAGCTCAATGAGCCTCGGGCGCTTCATGCCTGGGCGCTCTCCAGTTCGATTTTCTACCATACCGACCTTGACCCCGCGCTCGAGGATCTACGCGATGGGGTTGAGGCGATGCGGGAGGATCTTGCGCCCAGCGAGGCAATTATTGGCATCGCGGTGAAGGAGGATTTGCGCTCCTTCGCGCAAACGCTACTTAAGAGGAGCATAGAGCTGCACGATGGCAACCTGCGCGCGCTCATTCCTTTCCTTCGGAATTGGGACCCCTCGAGGGTAGCCTTTATGGATCTGCTCGTGCTGCTGCTGGGGCTAACCGAGGCGCTGTGCTTCCCGGAGATTCCCGTGGCGGTCACAATCAATGAGTGCATAGAGCTGGCGAGGCTGTTCAGCACGAAGTCAAGCCCTCAGTTTGTGAATGGGGTCCTCGATGCTACCATCCAGAAACTGGTGCAGGATGGGGCGATTGTGAAGCGGGAGCGCAACAAAACGTGGAAATCGCGTTGAGCAAATTTCGAATGGGCAGCGTTTGTAACGTATCGCGACCCGTAAATTAAAGTTTCAAGGGGATTAACTAAACAGAAAGGAAGAAAATGGTTGTACTAGAAGCCGCGGGGGGGATGAGCCAAGGAATGATGCAGTTTTCGATGCTAGGACTGATCCTGGTAGTTTTCTACTTTTTCCTTATGCGCCCGCAAATTAAGCGGCAGAAAGAGCTGCGTAAGTTTCAGTCATCGCTGAAGCGGGGCGACCGGGTGATGGTGGCGGGCGGTATATACGGCAAGGTGGCCGAGGTGGCCGAGACGTACATAATGGTGGAGATTAGCCCCAACACGGAGATTAAGGTGGCCCGGGGCAATGTGTTTGCCGATGCGGAGAGCGCCGCGTCAAAGTAGGTCTGTATGCGCGTTTACGTAGCCTGGAAGCCCGGGTACACCGCGCGGGGAGAGGAGGGCCTTGATGCCTGAGGTGGCGGAAACGGGCGAGATGC
>JABCPG020000043.1 GCA_013333195.2 Bacteroidia bacterium | reverse complement strand
TCCAAAGGTTGGAGCCTTTGAATGATATGCCGTCGGTTATTTGGCTAATGGTATCGCGCTCCTCATTTTTATCTGGAAGGGAGTTAAAGTATTGCTTGAAAACTCCCCACAAACCGTTATTTTGCTCTTCCATATTTTTTGTTTTTGCAGTGTAATGTGACATTATTCAGACCTTAATTCCGCAGCATAAATTCTTGTGAGAACTCCAAGTGCCTGAGAAACAAAGTCCTCAAAACACTTGGATATGCCAGGAATTTCACCTATTCTAGGGCTACCAACGAAAAATAAATATAACATCCGGCACGGCAAGTTTAGCAATTAAAAACGAGAAGATTACTTCTTTCGGTGGAATTTATCACATTATGAATGTTTTTTCAAAGTTGGGCTTTGAAAGACAAGGATGGCAAGCAACAGACAGATATCTTCGGAGTAATATACACATACCGCTGTATCCTCACCAATAACCGGACTTTTGGACATTCCCTGCTGCACTTTGACTCTCGGTTGACACATATAAATTTCTATTCTTCAATCCATTCCGCTCACCTAGTATCAGATTACGGAAAAACGCTTCAATGTTCTGTTCTGCGGCAAAAACACCTCTAGGCATATCGCTACAGTTAGCCCGAACAAGCGCATTACGGAAGTACCACGAATGGGGAGCAAAAATTTCGTTGCTGATGAATGTAGTAAACCTTCTCACATAAAAGACTTAACAGCAAGAGGGGAATATATCTGAAAAAGACAGAAGCGGAATTGGTAAAGCAAGAGAAGCGAGCGCCGTGGCAGGTGTGCCCCGCGTTGTACTTTGATTTTCCGAAACGCGAAACTACAGGAACGAAAATGCTCCGCTCGAACGGCTCGCGCTAACCGCGCAGCAGTGGGAACTTAGGTACACGTTAGAAAAATAGGTAACGCCCCCAAGGAACGCTCGGCCTATACCATCCGAAAAGCCAGTAAACAAATGGGCGGGTACGTTGCAGGGTCGTGTGAGCGTACTCGGCACCGAGGAGCTTACGGCCAAAACAAAGGGGTTTATTTACATAAACCTAGCGGCAAGCCCACGCGAAGGCCATCTGAGTAACGACTTTTAGGGATTCAATACCAACGCCACGCCTATAGGAATGCTCTCGTGGCTACCCCTTCAATTCTTTCCACCCATGCAGCATCGGCAAGAGATGCGCCATTGATTTATAGATGGATTTGACTCCCCCGCCCGCGATGCGCACCCGCGCATCAATACGCCTATCAATCACGTCTTCGGCTCGCGGCCCATGCCTATTGAACCCTTCTACCACCCCAAACGCCCGCCCAAGACAAAACATTGCATAAAACCTCCCGCTCCATTCGGATACAAGCCGTACCATTACCGCATCAAAGTTGGATTTCTCCCGAGAAATCCAACTTTGATGCGACTTTGGTGCAACTTTGGCACGAGAAATGGGTGCAACGTGTTTAGGCAAGAGGAAAACCGGAGGAAGACCCCCTAAGATAGCCTCTCGGCATACCAAACATCGGCGCGCCGCCCCAACAAGTCCAAGAAGCCGAGCACCATTCTCCAATGCGCCAAAGAATAACCGCGCGAGCATAACCCACTAAATACCGATTCCGCTCCTCAACGCTGTTCCGGAGAGGGTACGCCAGAGCAGCGCAGCGACAAGACGCAAACGCCTAACGGCCAACGTAAATTGGTGACGATTCCAGGGGACGAACGCCCAAACGCGCACGCGGAAGGGGGGTAGCACGACGGCGCGAAGGATGCACCCTCCCGCCGTTTCGCCAATCCTCACGGGAAAGAGCAGCGCGCGGGGTAGACCGTTCCTAACGGTTCGCGCAGGGGCAAACCCCACGCCTTCGCGCACGCCTACCAAACGCCCGCGGGGCTGTCACGCAGGGCGAAATGGAGGGAGTCCCCACGCTCCCCCACGGCCAGGCGACACCCCAACGCTGCGATCCGCGCGGCGAGCGACGGCAGCGAATCCTCGGCAGCATCAGCCGCCAAAGGCTTACGCTCATACAGCGAATAGTCGTCCTGACGCCCGCGCGGCGTTATATTGGGCATAATGACATTAGCCCCCGCCGCGATGGCGCGTTCCCTGCCGTCGGGCACGATAGCCTGCAACGCGGTAGTTGCCGCAATGTTGATCGTGGGCATAAGCAACCGTAACGCGGCCACCATGGCAACCGCGACCCGCAACCGCTCCGCCCGCGGCCAAAGCTCCCCTCGCCTCACCCATAGCGGGGTCTGCGGGTGCTCGAGGTAAGGCCCAAGCCCCACCATATCGACATCCGCCGCGCGAAGCCACAAAAGATCATCCGCGAGGTCCAGCAACGTTTGCCCGGGAAGCCCAACCATCACGCCGCTCCCCACGTGGTACCCACAATCGCGAAGCGCACGGAGCGACGCGCGCCGTCCCTCGAAGGAGTGTTCCGCATCGGAAGGATGCAACGCGGCGTACAAGGCCGAACTCGACGTTTCCAAACGCAGCAGGTAGCGCGAAGCCCCCGCGTCGCGCCAGCGTTGGTAGGTGGACTGCCGCTGCTCGCCCAGCGATAGCGTAACGCCCAGCTCCCCCCGCGTGGCCTCAGCAATGGCGCAAAGGAGCCTTTCGATACGCGCAGCGAAAGCGGACGAACCATCCTCGCCGGCCTGTATAGCCACATTCGCGTAGCCATTGCGAAACGCAAAGCGTGCGGCGGCCAACACCTCCTCGTCGGGCAGCGAATAGCGGTGCACCGCAGCATTGCTCCGCCTAATGCCGCAGTAGAAGCAATCCTTACGGCAGCCGTTGCCCATTTCCACCAAACCGCGGAGATAAACATTGGCCCCTACTCGCTCCATACGCACCCGCTGGGCAGCCCGGCACAGCATCTCCAAAGCTTGCCCCTCCGCGGCGAGCAGGCCGGCGAGCGCACCCGCCGTAGGCACCCCACCGCCGCGCAATATATCCAACGTACCATCCATACGCATAGCGAAACGCATTAACCGACACGACACCCCCACCCATCCTAGCGAGTGGACGCGCTGAAACGCGCAACCTCTCTCCCCTCTCACTCCCTCCTCACCGAGCTTCCCCTACCCCCTCAACGCCCCTCCAAGGAACGAACGGATCCACGCTGGCGGAGTACCTCATCGGCCACCGTTCAAGCAAATTTCCATAGAATTCTGCCCACCCTCCCTCCAACATTCCAAGCATGTGCACGCGCACGGCCCACAGTCGCGATGCTCTACAGGTGGTCTTCAGCTGAAAACGCAAAAGGGTTACCCCTTGTTGAACCCATAGGAAAATAAAAAACCAGCAATACCCTTGCAGAAAAAGGAGAGGCATCGCCCCGCATCGAATGCCACCCCTTCTACCTACCAGCACGTCCGCCCTACGCATAAACATTTTTACGCACGCGCTGGAAAGCAATGCGCTGCGCGCGTACGAACGCTTGGCGCAACCACCGCTTTGTAGTACATTTGCATTCGGACTTGTCGGACGACAAGGAGATGAAATGAATCGAGCGAGATGGATAAAGAAACGCGTTCTACGTACATATCACTCCTGAGGCGCGAGGTTGTGCCGGCACTGGGGTGCACCGAGCCTATCGCCGTAACCCTCGCTGTGGCCCACGCCAAAAAGGCACTTGGGACGTCCGTAGAGAGCGTGGCGGTCATGATGAGCGCCAACATATATAAAAATGGGATGGGAGTGGGTATCCCGGGCACCGGGCGAACAGGCCTACCCCTCGCCGCGGCGCTCGGGGTGGTAACCGGTGACCCTCAACGCGGATTAGAGCTACTGGAGCATGTGACCCCCGCCGACATCGCCGCGGCGCAACGTCTCATCGATGCCGGAAAGGTAGAGGTGGGAATTGCGCACGTTGCGGAAAAACTCTACGTCAAAGCCTCGGTGCGCTCAAACATGGGGGATACGGCGCAATGCGTAATCCATCAAACCCACTCCCACGTGGGCGAAATCGCAAGGAACGGACGCATTCTGTATAGCGACACGCCTAAAGAAGCGGAGGACGGCAGTGCTACAGACAGCGAGCCGGGCAGCTGCGCACGTCGTATAACCGTGAAGGGGATATTCGAATTCGCCACCACCGCCCCACTCGAGGAGCTAGACTTCATTCTAGAAACGGCCCGCATGAACAGCGCCATCGCCGAGGAGGGGCTGCGCAATGCGTATGGGCTACAGGTAGGCCGTAAAATGCGGGAGCAGGTGGAAAAGGGGCTGCTCGCGGACGACCTCCTCCTTCAGGCCATGACCATAACCGCGGCGGCGAGCGATGCCCGCATGGCTGGATGCACGATGTCCGTCATGAGCAACTCAGGCAGCGGCAATCAGGGGATCACGGCAACGCTACCCGTGGTTGTTACCGCGAAAACAGTCCGCGCCTCCGAGGAGCAACTCGCCCGCGCACTGGCACTCGCCCACCTGGTGGCGATACACATAAAGGGCTACCTAGGGCGTCTCTCCGCGCTGTGCGGCTGCGTGGTGGCCTCATCGGGGGCAGGGTGCGGCGTGGTGTACCTACTCGGGGGCGGGTACGAGGAGGTATGCGCCACGATCAAAAACATGGTGGGCAACGTGACGGGCATGGTATGCGATGGCGCTAAGGTGGGCTGCGCGCTCAAGGTTAGCTCCGGCGTGTGCTCCGCCATGCAATCCGCATTCCTCGCCAAGGAGAAAATTTGCATTTCGGCCAACGATGGGATCATTGACAACGACATCGAGAAAACAATTCAGAATTTGGGACGCGTAGGCTGCGACGGCATGGTACAAACAGACCATCTACTGCTGGACATCATGACCTCAAAATGCAACTAACGCATCGTCATCCCCGCATGGTAGCAACGCAATAGTCGCGATGAAGCGCTCGCGCTTCCATAAGCGTTCCGCGCACGGCCGCCCCGCGCATAGTATGTACAGCATACGACACCGCGAAAAGGGGAAATCCCGCGCTTAAAGGCAAATTCTGCCCCTCCAGAGCACCACGGCATCTCGTCCTTCCATAAACACATACAACCCTCCGCGCTGCCCTAGTCCCCTACCCCGAAACAAACTCCCCGCGAAGATTTCCCTCCGCAACGAGGGCAGTCTCCACGGGGAGTAAAAAATATAGAGGGATCCAAACCGCGCGCTAAAGCTCCTGATGGCTCTCAGCCTCAACCTCTTTACACGTTTTTTTAATCAGCCCCTGCAGCACATTACCTGGGCCTAGCTCAACGAAAGACGTTGCGCCATCAGCCACCATGGCCTGCACTATCTGCGTCCAGCGCACCGGGGCAGTGAGCTGCCGCAGTAAATTCTGCTTAATCTCATCTGGATCCATGTGCGGTTTGGCATCAACATTCTGGTAAATAGGGCATCGCGGTTGGCTGAACTTGGTTTTTTCAATGGCCTCCGCAAGCTCCTGCCGAGCGGGCTCCATCAGCGGGCTATGGAAAGCGCCCCCCACCTTTAGAGGAAGCGCACGCTTCGCCCCCGCGCTCTTCAACGCCTCGCAAGCCGCATTGACCGCCGCGATTTCACCGGAAATCACCAGCTGCCCGGGGCAATTATAGTTGGCCGGCACCACAACACCCTCAATCTCCCCGCACACCCTCTCAACCGCAGCATCGTCAAGACCAATGATCGCCGCCATGGTGGACGGTGCCTTCTCGCACGCTTTCTGCATGGCTAACGCACGCTTCGCCACCAGAGACAGCCCATCCTCAAAACCCAACGCACCGCTCGCCACCAGCGCGCTGAATTCACCCAACGAATGGCCAGCCACCATGTCTGGACTAAAGCCGGGGAACAGCGAAGCCAGCACAACCGAATGCAGAAACACCGCGGGCTGCGTCACCTTGGTCTGCTTTAAATCCTCATCGGTACCATGGAACATCAAATCGACAATATCGAATCCGAGTACAGCATTGGCACGCTGAAACATGCTACGCGCCGACTCCGACCCATCGTAGAGAGATTTACCCATGCCCACAAACTGAGCCCCCTGCCCCGGAAAGACGAAAGCCTTCTTCATATCGCTTCGATTTTAATTTACTTCTCCGCAAAGTTACACGAAATATCACAAACCGGCGCGGGAACAAAAAGGTACAGCCCCGCCACACCCACCCTAAAGCAAAAAAATAACATAACCACCCCCCTCTCCAGCATAACTTTACGACACGAAAAACGCCTCGCGCTATAACTGCACCTCCACGCCTCGCCCAGACTAATACCCTAAACGCCACCTAGCAGCAGCGAGCTAAAGTAAGGCATAGGGCCACGTGAAATTGCG
This sequence comes from Bacteroidia bacterium, assembly GCA_013333195.2. Classification (GTDB taxonomy): domain Bacteria; phylum Bacteroidota; class Bacteroidia; order Bacteroidales; family CAJPTX01; genus Bacteroides_D. The sequence continues at coordinate 19,205 of JABCPG020000043.1, read as the reverse complement.
AATCGCAATGAAGAAGAAATAAAATTCATCGTTTGTAACAATGGAAATAATAATTCGTATCACGAAATCAGGTGTCGCCCCCGAAGGGCTAAACGCATTTTTATATCTAACAATTAATGGCAATGCAAAACAAGAAAAGCTTTATAGTGCTACTGATCAAATGTTTACCCCTACTCACACTCCTGGGCTTGGCGCTGCCCGCCAAAGGGGGGCCAGCAACGGTAAGCGTTAAAGATGCGCAGACACGGCTCCCCATCCCCTTCGCGCTGGTGAGCAACGGCGGTAGGGTTACCCTAACGGATGCAATGGGCCTACTCGCATCGCAAGGGAACTCCCTGAGCATTAGTGCCTTTGGCTACCAATCGCAGGAAGTAACGCTGAATGGGGAGGATAGCCTTCACGTCTATCTACAACCAATAGCACACCGCGAAAGCACGACTGACGATATCCATGCACGGGAAGTTGCCATGACCCTAGGCGCAAAGCACACACCTCCTCCCCCCCACCGGGCCGTGGCCCACAGCCGCGCAGTAGGCTACAAGCGCATAAAAAAAACAAAGTGGCAAGGGTATACCCTGGAATCGTTGCCCTCCCCGCTAAACGATTGGTACTACGTGTACTCCAGCGAATTAATTACCAAGCGCAACAACTCTTCCAACGGCCCTCAACTAGATGAAATCATCGCATATCGTCAGGACGGCTACCCTTGGTACAGCCAATTCGCCCTACAGGTTCGCCAATTCTCCGCGGAACTGTGGAATAATCCCATCGTGGTGAGCAAAATGCCCTTTGTAAGCCCATTCTACCACGCGCAATCGCAACTATACACCTACACAATCCTCGATACGCTCCGCGATGGGCAGGGGCAAACCCTCCTACGAATCGCCTTCGCCCCGCGGAAAGCCAACCGGGACAAACTGCTCGAGGGTGAGTTTATCGTAAACGCAAACGACTACCGTCCCCTCTACATAATCATGCGCCCCTCGCTTCAGGATAAGGCGAGCGCACGATTCACCATCTGGCAACGCTACGCGATGACAGAATTGGGGCACTGGCAACCCGTAGAGCAGGCCATGTACGCTAACGTGGGCCTAAGCGCCCTGAAGACGCGCCTTCTCGTCATCACGGAATATTCGAATTTCACTAGGGAAGGCGCACAGGCCTCCGCCCCCCTGCCCACCCTGAGCCCACTCGACCCATCCACGCTACCCGAGCGCACAATGCGCGCCACCAGCGCGCTCTCCCAGCAGAGGAGAATAGGGGACACGCCCCACAAAATCGATTCCTACTTTAAGTTTAGGTACCCATTGCGCTACATCAATATCCCCGTGTTCAGCCTGATAGACTTCGGCAAGGTGGAGGGTCCGCGCGTGGGACTCGCCATAGAAACGAGCGATCGGCTTAGCTCCATCGTGCAACTCGAGGGCTACTACGCCTACGGAATACGCGATAAGCAGCACAAATACGGCGGTTTTCTGCGCTTCAACATTCTACCGCGCCACGATTTACAGCTACAGCTCGGATATACGCATGATGCCGTGATGCCAGGAGACATGATCCGAAAGGATCGGAACGGGAGGTATCTCCTCAGCGACTACCTCTACAATATGAGCGCCCCCATGCTAGACTACCGGGACGACTACCGGCTTACGCTCTCAGCGCGCGTGCACCGCGGGCTAAACCTATTCGTCGAAGGTGCGTACAGCACGTACGCCAATAAACCAGGCATGGGCTTTAAAATAAGAGAGCATGACGGCTCCTTCTCTCCCGGCGCTTCTCCCTACTCGCTTATCAGCGGAAAGGCAGAGGTTCGGTGGGTCCCCTTTCAACGATTGGCCGTGTACAACGGAGGATCGAAAGTAGTGGAGGAGAACAACCCTCTGGCACGACTCACCTACACCGTAGCCTGCGACGCAGGGAATATGGCCCGCGTGTTTCACAAAATCGAGACGAGCCTATTCTCCTACGCCTCGTCCCCCATCTGGGGAAGCTACATGCTCACCCTCCGCGGAGGAGCGACATTGGGTGATAACCCGCTGGCCGACGGCTACTTCAATAGCGGAACGAGCGGCGGAGTGTTCGGCGTGACTTTCAAACAGATATTTTACACCGTCCCGATAGGGTTTGCGTACCGGGACTACTACGTAGACTTGCAGGCACAATACGATTTCGCCCCATGGGTAGCGCTAAAACTGCTGGATAGCTGGGAGCTATCGCCTCTAATCTCTTTCAACGCGGGCTGGGGTGGAGTGCGAGAAAACTATAATTGGGGCACGACAAATCCCCCGGTAGACATGGGGAAAGGACTCTTCGAGGTTGGGCTCGGAATCGCCGGGCTCATCCCCAATTCTATATATCCCCCGCTTCGCCCTTCGATTAACGGTTTCTACCGGGTGGGTGCCTACGCGGATAGCAACCCAAACAAGAATTGGTCAATCATATTAAGCTTCCTTTTGGGCCTGTAGCGTAGGAACATAGTTCCGCTGGCCCGATTCGCTTGACAAAAGGAGGATAGACGAAAAGCAAATTCGTCCGATTCTAGGGGAGCTAACCACCATTCTACGCAAAAAATCATCTAGAGCTAAAACATTTTACCATGATAGTCGAAATTACAACCATTCTAATGCCCCTAGAAAATTCCAAATAGGAGGAAATGACGATACAAGGGGAATAGAGAAAAAAGAACGACTCCCGCAATAATCTTTCCAACGGGATGAATGCGCATTGATACTCAAAGAGCCTAAGGAAAGAAGTTTCTGCCGCGCGTAAGGAACGAATTTCGCATCTCAAGCTTCAGAGATGTACCCTGACCCTCGTTGAAGCCTGATTAGGTGCGTAGCGCTCACAGAGTATCGTAACGATAACTCATGGGAAAGCCCGCGGAGTAGCGTGCGCCATATCCCGACGGCGCATCTTAAACAATCTTAGCCGTCGAACCCTACACCCCACCTGCCCAGAACGTCTTCTAGCTGCGACCTCCAAGTCAACTTTCTTCTGTATGCAGTTCACCATCACGCTCCACCAACATCGATTGGGCGACGCTAATGCAACTCGTAGCGCGCCTTCGAGAGTATATTGACGTCCCCGCAGGCGGGGTGAAAGAGAAATAAATAGGGATTACGACCTAGCGCGACGCAGCAACGCCACCCATCCATCTCACTTCTACCTACACACAGCGGAAGCAAACCTACGACTTACCTCGGTAATACCCATAAAAACGCCGGTGAATAGCTTTGACGCACCCTGCCGAAAGGGTCGCGAAGGTAAAACCAATGGGGAGACAAAGTTTTATAACAGGGGCGAGCATCCAAGCAGGGAAATTCAGGAATTTGCACACGTACATTCGTGGGATTCGTAAGCCAACGAGGTAGCCTCCACCTGCGAACCCTCGGCGCGGGCGGAGGCCAGTGAATGGAGCGTCAAAGCCCTTCAGCGGAGGGAGAATTGACAGAGGAAAAGCCTGTGAATGTCCACGCGCATTCGTGGGATTCGTCGGCCGACGCGGCGACATTTGCCCGCGAACCCTCGGCGCGGGCGGAGGCCAGCGAATGAAGCGGCAAAGCCCTCCAGCGGAGGGAGAATTGACAGAGGAAAAGCCTGTGAATGTCCACGCGCATTCGCGGGATTCGTTGGCCTACGCGCGACATTGCCCATGCCGTGGGTTCGGTTTGGCGAAAGACGCTGTACTTCGTTGGCACAGACGCTTTTTGACGGAAAAACTCATACCCTTCAGGGAACAGATCTGGCAAGGCAGAGGTAATTTCAACTGCCTCTAATTTTAGAATGAGCGCTGCACCAATAAACTCCTACCCAGGCATACATGCTGGTGCTCCATTGTTCCACAACTACAACGGTAGAAGCAAAGAAGGTATTGATTTTTTAGATCACTAGAAAAGAGCAATAGCAACATTGATTTTTCAAAAGCCCACAAAATAACTTGCACGAACGCCACACGACATGAAGAAATAAAAAGGCAGGGGGCTAAAGCACCCCTGCCTTCCGAATCACTTTTAGACTAAGCTTCGATTGCCGCCAGCCTGAATGACAATCCTCTACGCCTTTTTGGCGACACCCTCACCATCCTTTTTCGCTTCAAGCTGCTTACGCCCAAAATCGTAAGCTAACGGCGTGGCGATGAACATCGAAGAGTACGTTCCCACAATAATACCAATGGAAAGACTCATAACAAAGCCACGGATACTATCTCCTCCAAAGAATACCATTGGAACTAGCACAACGAGGGTACTCAATGAAGTTACAAACGTTCTACTTAAAACGCTATTTAGCGAAGAATTGAACGTGTCCTTGACATTGCGAGTGGGATAAAGCCCCCTGTACTCACGTATTCGGTCGAAAACGACCACGGTATCATTGATAGAGTAACCAATAATAGTAAGTACAGCCGCAATAAACGCTTGATCGATTTCCATGTTGAAGGGAACAATCCCCCACAGCAGCGTGTAGCAACCTATAACCAACATGGCATCATGCGCTAGCGAGATAACTGCACCTGCACTGTACCTCCAGTTTTTGAAGCGTATTAAGATGTACAAGAAAATCATCGCAAGCGCAAGTACCACAGAAATAACTGCATCACGTCGTATATCCAGCGCAATGGTAGGACCGACTTTTATGCTACTCTGCTTGTAATCAGTTAAGAACTTCTCCTTGGTAACGTCGGCTGGAAGCAAAGGCTTCAATCCGTCATACAGGAGCGTCTCCACCTCATCGTCAACCTCTGTGCCATTATCCTCAATCTTATACTTAGTGGTAATCTTGAGCTGGTTAGACTCACCGTAAATCTTCACTTGGGGACGCTGCCCATACACCTTTTCCAAAGCCTCCGCCACCGTCTCTGTTGGGATTGGCTCCGTGAACTTTACGTCGTACGTTCTCCCACCCACGAAATCAATGCCTTGATCGAAACCCCTTATCGCCAACGAACATATTACAATCGCAATTAAAGCGCTCGAAAGGATGTACGCAGCCTTGCGCTTTCCAATAAAATCGAAGTTTACCCCACTAAACAGATCCTTGGTCAATGAAATATCAAACGACAGTTTCCAACCCTTCTTTAAGAACCAAAGCATCAGCAGACGGGTAATAAAAATCGCCGTGAACATTGACGTTAAGATACCAATCGCCAATGTAGTGGCAAAGCCTTTAATAGGGCCTGAGCCGAAAAGATAGAGCACAACCGCAGTCAACAGCGTCGTAACATTACCATCAATAATGGCGGAAAGCGCATTCTTAAAACCATCATCGATCGCCGCGCTCAACCCTTTACCTTTCGCGCGTTCCTCCTTAATACGTTCGAAGATAAGAACATTCGCATCAACGGCCATACCAAGAGTTAATACGATACCTGCGATCCCGGGGAGAGTCAACGTGGCCTGGAACGAGGCCAGAATACCCATGATGTAAAACAGGTTGGCAAGCAACGCAAAATCCGCCATTCCTCCAGCTATATGGCTATAATAGAACACCATGAATAGCAGAATAACGATTAAGCTCATAATGAAGGAACGCACCCCCTGGTCGATTGCTTTCTGTCCCAAAGATGGGCCCACAACCTCTTCCTGTATAATACGGGCAGGCGCCGGAAGCTTTCCACTCTGCAAAACGTTGACAAGGTCTTTCGCCTCCTTAATCGTAAACCCTCCGGTTATGGAGGAACGACCACCCTTAATCTCCGATTGCACCACAGGGAAAGAATACACGTAGCCATCCAAAACGATCGCGATGCTATGCCCCAGATTATCAGCAGTCATACGAGCCCACGTCTTAGCCCCCTCAGCATTCATCCACATAGACACCTCGCTCTCACCCGTCATCTGCGACATCTCCGTACGCGCGCCGGCAATCGCACCGCCATCCAACTTAGGTTTACCATCACGACTCGAAACCTTAATGGCAACTAGCTGGAAAATGCTCTGCGACTTATCGTACGACGCAGGCTTTACAGTCCAAAGCAAACGCAACGAATGGGGAAAAACAACACGCACGCGAGGATCCTTCAGCATGGCATTAATTGCAGCTGTATCCCGATAATGGGCAAGCCCAACAACTGGACCAGGGAAAAGCTGACCATCCTGGGTCGCGGAGGGAGAAAGCACAGCAAACAGAGGGAATTCCCTTTCGTAAGCCTCACGATTCGCCAAAAGAGAATCAGTACCACTCTTCTTCGACAACTCCTCAACCAAACTGCTAACAGAATCCCCTGCCTGCTCCAAAGCAGTAGTCAACTCATTCGCGCCGGAAGCCCTCACAGAATCTTCATTTAAAGCATCAACCCGCGGCTGCTGCTGAGCCACCGCATCCCGCACCGACGACGCTTCACTAGCCTCCGCAGAGCTACTCGTCCCCGGAACGCTACCCACATCCTCACGCCTAAGATCACGTATCTTACTGTTGGCCTCCGCGAGGTACTGATACACCTCCGCATTGTCATACGTCTCCCAAAACTCCAAGCTCGCCGTACCCTGCAATAGCTTTCGTACACGCTCTGGCTCCTTGACCCCCGGAAGCTCTACGAGGATACGCCCCGTCTGCTCCAGACGCTGCACATTCGGTTGCGCCACGCCAAAACGATCAATACGGTTACGGATTATCGTATACGTATTCGACACCGCACCTTCCGCCTCATCCCTTAAAACCTTTAGAACCTCATCGTTGGTCGCGTTGAACGGGATCCTGTCGCGAAGCTCAACCGTGCTGAAAATGGACGAGAGCCGCCCATTTGGGGCAATCTCCTTGTAAGCCTTCGCGAAGCGCGACACGAACGGCTCGCTCGGAGGCATCTTTTTCGCCACGTCCATCGCCTTCAAAAAATCCGGGTCAGTGCTATGGTTCGACAATGACATCAGCACATCATCAACGGACACCTCTAGCGTAACATTCATACCGCCCCGCAAATCGAGCCCCAGATTTATTTCCCGCTCCTTGCAGTCGGCATAGGTGTACTTCCGTATCCAAAAGAAATTATAGACCGTCTCGGACGACATCGAGTCAAGGTAATAATTCTCTATCTCCTTTACCCTTGCCTCCCGCATTACAGGATCCTCAATCCCAGATGTCCGCGACTCCGCATACAGAGACGCCCTCTTTTCTACACGATTGCTAAACCATGTAAACGACAACTGATACAAGCATACCAAAGCCAACGCTATGGCAAACAACTTTACCGCACCTTTATTCTGCATCGCTCTTCACAAAAGTTACTCTTCTTCTCCGTACACTCTTCGAGTCGCAAATGTACTACTTTTTTTATTTACAAAATTCCCTCTCCTTCGAAATCGACCCAAATCCCTTCCGGTTAGGCAAAAAGAAACCCGGGCTGCAAACGCATCACGCGTCGCCCCCGGGATCTCAGATAAACCGATAAACTTACCTACTTCGCCACAGGTGCATTTTCCAGCACTTTCACCAAGAAATCCCAGAATTTAGCCACCGATTCGATATTTACATTCTCGTCAGGCGTATGCGGTAACGTAATCGTAGGGCCAAAGGATATCATATCCATATCTTGATACGGGCCACCCAGGATTCCGCACTCAAGCCCGGCATGAATCGCCATCACTTTTGGCTCTTTACCATACTCCTTCTTATAAACGTTGCGCATCGTGTTGAGTATCGCCGAATTCATATTCGGATTCCATCCCGGATACGAATTATCGAACACGGCCACACCACCAGCAAGCTCAACGCACGCCGCCATCTTCTCGCTCAACGAAAGCTTTGCAGATTCAACGCTACTCCGCAACAGGCACAAAAACGTTATATTGTCTTTTCCCAACTCTACCCGTGCCAGATTGGTCGAAGTCTCCACGAGGCCCGGCATCGAATCGCTCATACGCACAACCCCATTCGGCAGCACAAAAAGTGCACGCACCGCACGGCGCGTACTCTCGGCCGTCAACATTCGCGTGGTACTCGCCTTCACCGGGGCACACGCTATTTGCATACCCGGATCTGTTATAGAGAACTCTTTTTTAATCTCTGCGCGTACCGCGTTAAAATCCTTTTCGAACTCCTTTACGCTTGCCATAGGCACGGCTATCTCCGCCACGGCTTCTCTCGGTATCACATTGCGTAAACTGCCACCCTCAAATGTCACAAGCCGCAAATCGTATTTAGCCAAATGATTCATAACACGAACCGCCACTTTGATAGCATTCGCCTGACCAGCATCGATGTCCGCCCCGCTATGGCCACCCTGCAGCCCTTTTACCTCGAGACGCAGGCATGCGCGGTCGTGATCCAAGGCTTCATACGCCACTGGCACCTCGAACGATCCATCAATTCCACCGGCGCAACCCACATACAACTCCCCTTCCTCTTCAGAATCGAGATTGAGCAGGATCCTACCCTTAAGGGCGCCCGGCTTCAAATAGTTCGCCCCCGTCATGCCTGTTTCCTCGTCAATGGTGAAGAGTGCCTCCAATGGGCCATGCTTCAACGTCTTCGAAGCCATAACGCCCATGGCCGCCGCTACCCCAATCCCATTATCCGCCCCCAACGTTGTACCCCTCGCGCGCACCACAACTCCATCAACCTAGGCATCTATAGGATCCTTCTCAAAATCATGCTTTACGTCACTATTTTTCTGGGGTACCATATCAATGTGCCCCTGTAATATTATACCCGCTCGCCCCTCATAACCCTGCGTCGCCGGCTTTCGTATAATTACGTTGCCCACCCCATCCACAATCGTCTCCAAACCCAGGCTCTCCCCGAACTTGCGTATAAATTCCGACGCTTTAGACTCCTTCTTTGACGGGCGCGGAACCTGCGTCAACCCGTAGAAATGCTCCCAAACTTCACTCGGTTGCAGCTTCTTAATCTCTTCGCTCATAGAACTTCCCTCTTATTTGTTCAACGACTCTGCCGCAAGTTACTAAAAATTCTCCATCCCACAAAGAGATGAAAAACGCACGGGAGCTCCACCGCGTACAGGTATCACCTCCTACTTTATCTTATCAAACTGATAGCCAAAGAAAATCTCGTGAGATCCCGCCGAGTATCTCCAAAGGCCCGTATAGCTAAAATCGAAGCTATACCCTATCAATATCCGGTTATTATGCTTATACCCTACCAACAGGCTCACTGCATCTTGAAACCTGTAGGCCAACCCTCCCCACACCATATTCTTGTACGTCATCTTCACGCTCAGCTCGAACTGAACCGGCGAAGGGTAAGAATACTTTATCAATGCCGCGGGCTCAAACTCCAAGTAATCAAAGAAGTAAAGCAAATATCCGCCCGATAGGAACACATGGGGAGACAAATGGTTACGCCCTGTTTCCAATTCTTTAAACTTCATCGGTAGATAAAATAGCTGGTGCGCCGAGAGGCCCACGTAAAAAAATGTGGCGTACAGGTACACCCCTACCGACGCGTCGGGCAGCCAGCTCGTCTTCGCCACGTAGCCCAGCAGCGCCGGATCGTTCCTATTCTCTGACAGCGGATTATCCCCAAGATCAAACTTTGACGCATCCACGGTATACGCCATAAAGCCCAGAGACAAACCCATCGATATCCGCATCTCGTCATTCAAACGGAGATTGTACCCATACGAACCCATTAACCCCGCACGGCTGGTCGGCCCTGTCATATCGTAGTACAGCATGCCCCCAAATCCCATCGGCCCCTTCGCGTGCGGCCCAAACACTGACACCGTATTCACTATCGGGGCATCGGTCAACCCGGCCCATTGCACGCGGGAATTCACACGTATCTGGTAGTAATTATACGTACCCACAACCGCGGGATTGACCAGATAGTTGTTAAACATGTATTGCGAGTAGCTATACATCTGTTGCCCTCGCGCCGTTCCAACGAACAGCAGGCAAATTAACACGCAAATTCTCGCACTCCTTCGCATACACACAACTAGCAATCTTCCTACCGCACTATCGTCACCGAACCCGATATCGGCTTCCACGAAGTTTTTCCCTCTATATTAAAGCGTATCACGTAGTAGTACGTACCAACGGGCAGCTCAGCACCACCATATATCCCGCCGGCCGTGCCGTCCCAGCCCTCTGCCACCTTCTCACCCTTAGCGTTCCACACCCGAGCCCCCGCTCGATTAAACACCTCCACCTCAATGTTAGGCAGCAACGTTGTAAGCTTAGAAAAAATGGTTTGGTACGCCGGATCATTATTCGAAAGCCAACGATCATTCACACCATCACCGTTAGGGGTGAAAACGTTAGGGATGCTCAGCTCACGGATCAAACGGACGTATATATCGACGCTCTCCGCGCATGACGTCTGCGGATCCGCAACGCGTATAGTCGTCTTCAAAACGTCGAGCGGCTTGCGCCCAAACCGTACCGACTGCACCTTTCCTTGCGAGCGGTATCGCTCCATCGCCTCCGACGACAGGGCCAACTCAAATAGGCCACTCTGATCAGCCGACGCCGTAAACAAACCCTCCGGCTCGGTGGTGTATACCAGCCCAGCGACTCGACTTGGAAAATAGTCAACGCGTACCCCCACGTTGCGCGGAACGTCAGCCAATACACCAGCCACAATCGAATCCTTCAGCACGCGGTACTTCAAATTGCCGTTCGCATCACGCCAGCTACGTTTCTCATCGACTATCTCTTGCTGGAAAAAAACGTTCACATCGCTCCGAAGCTGATCGAATTGCAGCCTCAGGGGTGGTAAAACTGACACCTCTTCTGTCACTTCAGACCGGCACCCCGCCTCTGACTGAACCTTAGCACGCAGGGTCGCGGTAAATTCCAACCCCCGTGTAGAGGAATAGCGCCCCTGCGCCGCATCGCGCGTCAACGTATCAACCAGGAGAACACCATCGTACACACGTTCCAGCGTAATCTCGGGAGGAACCGTAGCATCCATGTTCGATTGCGAGGCCGCATCCGGCTCTACATACACCCCCTGCACCCGTTCTCCGAAACAGAGCAACTCTCCCATCTTATCCCGGCGAAGCGCGAATGTCACAGAATTCTCAGGTTTATACTTCACCTCTACCGGCAGCTCCGCGGTGCAACCGTTATCATCGCGCACGCGAACCTTCCAAATCCCGCTACGCATCGCGTACTGATGATTAAACTTCACGGGCTGACCTATCTCAGCAGCATTCGGCATTGTCAACCACCACGCCTGCGGATTCGCCCCGCCCGACACGCCATGTAGCACTACTGTTCCCTTCGACTCAACCTTCCCCTCGTAATCCTTACACTTTGCCGGAAGTACCGTCGGGCTAGCCGTCCACTCGAACGGGAGAGGACCCGCAATCTCAAGCTCATCCGAAGTCATCGCGCAACCATCTTCACGAACCACGGTGAGCGAGTATTTTCCCACAGCCGCATCGAAAAGCTTCATCCCTTTAGTCGCTATGTAGCTACTGCTACCGCTTCCCACCTGGTAGCGCCAAATGTAACTGGTGAAAGAAGATGTCGCAGGCGTCGCTCGCGCTTCGATAAACTCAACGGCATCTCCAGGGCAACGCACACTCGCGCTCGATGGTTGCAGTACCAAATTAAACGATTCCTGCTTAATCTCTACCTCCTTAAGCGGCGCATCGCAGCCAGGCAGCGACACTCTCACCCGGTAGCGTCCAGCAGGTAAACCTACGAAAACCCCATCATAATTTCCCTGCACAACGGGCCAAATCCCGAGGCTATCCTTTTCCAATATATACCTCGCGCCCACCCCATTTTCGACGGTGGCACGTATCATCCCATCCATACCTCCGGGGCACAGCGCATCGAACGCAACCGGCGTTACCGGGGCCGGCTCTTTCACCTCAAACTTCGTTTCCGCGCTGCACCCGCCCGTCTGCGTGGGGAAATGGACCGTCGCCACATATTTACCTTTTGTCAAACCCGCCTTGGTATACGTTGTGGCAGCCCCTGCGCTCACGGGCGGATCGCCTACTCCATTCTCCGGTCGAACTGCCACATAGTACGCATCTCCCGCACGGAAAGCCCCGCCAGACCACGATAGCTGCACATTCACCGGATTCCCCCAGCACGCTGCCGTCTGGCTCTGCGCGCCGACAGAAAAGCCTGAAACAGCAAAGCTAACCGTTTCTTTCTGGCTCGAAACGCATCCCTTTTCCGTTTTTGCCACAACCGTGAATTGATCGCCCTGCTTAAATCCACCCTTGCTCAACGGTGTACCCGCGGGGGAGGACGCCTCAAAGTTTTTTCCCCCATCGTACGAAAAGGCAACATTCACGCCGGTCGAAGAAGCCGCTGTGACATGAATCTCACCATCGCTCACTCCCTGACAGCGCGGATCCACGCGGTCAAGCGTAAAGGTCGGATCCGTGAGCCGTGCAATGGTAAGCTCGTTGCTCAGTGTGCGGCATCCCCCGGACGTTATCTCGCGGCGGTAGCGTCCGGGGCTCACCTCGCCCGCATACTCACTCAAATTCACACCACCTGCTGAAGACACCGCGCCGTCTTTTATCCACAGTGCCGTAAAATTTCCATCGCCTCCGCTGAGTTCATCATTCGCTATCTTAACCTTAACGCCATTGCACACCCCATCGCTATTCGACTTAATCTTGTTGGCGCTAAGTTGAGCCGTAACATTCACCGAGAACGGCTCTCCAACTGGTTTCCAACACCCATCTTGCGCGGCGGCAAGCTTGTACTGCAACACGTACCGGTTCTCTCCCTCCACCGGGTTAAGTCCATTTTGCTGTCCTGACCCCGTCCCATCGTTCTTAAATGTCAACGTCAACGCGGCGCCGGAAGCCGTTGCCTCTGGCCCACTCACGCCACCAACGCGTACCCACCGGCAGTTATACCCTAAGGGAGCAGTACCTCCGTCAGTCTGCTTGAGCTCATCGTAACCTATTTTCCGCTCCTCGCTAACCAACGATTGCGAAGCATCGCTACAGAGTTTGTCCGCTAAATTTTTATTCCCCACACCCGCAAGCTCCTCCTGCATATTAATCGTCAACGGAACGGCCGTCTGCAAAACAGTTGGGCACTGGTGTACTCCTTTCAGGGAGAGACCTACAGTATACGTCCCCTCCGCCGTCAGCGCAAACGAAACCTGCGGCTCTCCTTTCTTCCACTCCTTCTCCAAAGGAGGCACGGAGGGTTGCAAAGCATAGGTGTAAACTATCCCATCAGCTGGCGCAGTCATCGCGACGATTTTCGCTTCCACTGCCTCGCAAACCGACAGCGGTGAAGAGGCGGCAGCCTCCCACTCCGGGGGGGGAGGCACGGCCACAACGCGAAACGTATTCGTCACCTCCGCCGATGCGCACTGCTCGGATGTCCCATCCATTCCGTAGGCGTAATTCGTTCTCAATGTATAGCTTCCAGCATCTGTAATCGCTTGGGTTTTAGCATCGTTTAGCGACTTTGGCCATCCGCTCTCCACCGCACCACCCTCTTTTTCTAGCGATATGCTGTAAGTCCCCGACGACGGCTGACCATTAAAGCTACCGTCCAGCGGGCGAGCGCCAGCGCAGAAATTTCCGCTTAGATTAACATTGATCTCTTCCGGCTTGAACACCTTCACGCTCGCGCTAAAATCTGTTTTGCATTCCGCATTATCCACATGTTTAACAGAGAACCCAAAGTCTTCCGCTGCTGGTGCCGCGCTCTGCGCTCCTGCGCCCCCATAGATAAACTCACCCTGCGAAAAATGGTAAACAGAATTAGCCGCATCTGTCACGTCCCATTGGTTTGTGTAACCTGCACCATTTACCTTCAAAGCCACATTTTCAGGATTGCCACAAATCAGCTTCACCCCACCCGGAACGAAAGCGGGCGCTAAATTCAGAACAGGCTTCTTGATAACATGAACGGCGAAATCACGATGCTCAGACTTGGGCAATCCTAAGTACGTATAGCTAGCCTCAACGTGGTAGGTAACAGATGCGCTGCCCGGGCTCGGCGTAACATCCAATCTACATTGCGAGCCATCCCACGAACCTTCGGCACCAAGAGGTCCCCCATTCACCGTCCATGTAAACGCTAGCCCAGACACGCCGGGAGGACTTGTAAAACCAACGTATATCTGGGCTGCGACACCCCCACGGCAAAACGTAAGTCGATCTTTTTTATCCCCCAATCCCTGAAATAAAAACCTAAGATCCAAAGAAGGCTCCGTACCCTGCCCCCTCACGCCAACGCCAACGCTTAGCAGCAGCGCGAGGCAAAAAAAACTGCGCAGCGCGCCGCGCGCCGCGAACATAGCTAATCGCAACTTACAGCCAACGCCCATAGCTACCTCCCCTACATTACATACGCCCACTGCGATCCCTCCTTTCTCTGCCTTTACTCTCGCCCGCGCTACGGTGAAAAGAGCGGGGAGCTCCACCCACTGGAACACCCCGCTCTACATCCATTTCGCCCAGCTCTTCCTCTTATACTATCTAGCCGTAACTTTTGTTTCCCTCCCAAAGCTGAAAAGGAAAAATCCAAAATGCTTAATGGCTAGTATTCCCACAAATCATGCTCCTGAATGAAGAGATTGTTCTTTATCTTGTCCGACTCCTTCAGCTGCGGAACACCACCCACCTTATAGTCCGATACCGAACGGTTGTTGTACTCATTCGATTCTCGTATGATAAAGGAGTCAAAACGGCGCTTAAAGAACAGATCGTCGTACGACGTCGTCTGCGCGTCGTTCAACGGATTATAAATCATCGTCCTCGCCAACACGTTGCGGCATTCCGGGTAGTACACCCAAAACGTTAAGCGCCGCACCATTTTCCCCGTCACCTCGTCCGGCGTCACCCGCACAGGGCATATCCCCATGATGCGCACCTGCATCCTCGAATGCTTCGAATCGAAGAACCATTCTTCCTTCACCAGCAGCTCACGAACCTCTGCCCACTGCGGATCCTGCTTTTCTACAATCACGGTGTCACGCCCCGTCGTCATGCTCTGCTGCGTGGTCTGCTTCACGTACGCACCCATCCGCTGCAACGCCTCATCAGGGGTCAACCGGGAATAAAACTCGTCACCAGGGCTCGTCAAACTCTTTTCTGGTTCATACGCCGAAACCTCACGATTCATCACAGCCTCCAGCAAAGCCTGGCTCAGGCTCTTACGGTCCTTCATCGTGACCGTGGGGTAGTATAGTGGCAAATTAATCTTTTGACGCAAATCTATGGTTCGCCATATAATCTTCGACCAAAGGACATCCGCCTCGCGCACATACGTGTACGGTATTGGTGTCGTCTTCTCCGGGATGGACCGGCGAACATACACGCCCAAAGGGGGCAAATCTGCCGTATCAACCCCTCCCGTCGTCGCGTTAGCTTCCGCCGACGACGCCCGCTCCGCCTGCAAATCCGTACCAGGCTGTTGCCTAAATTGCCCTAAAGCGTGTTGCCACGAAAGCAGAAGAAAAAGCGCAACCGCCAATAGTACCCGTTGTGTCTCTCTCATAGTGCTAAACCCTCCAAATCTTACTGAATCTTATACACCTTCGGCTGCAGCGTTCGCACAACCCCATCGGGTCCCTTCACACGAATATTCGTTATCGTCAGCTGCATACCCGCCGTGAGGTTTTGCATCAGCTGCTTCTGACGGTCGGTAAACTGCGGCCCCGTAGACACCTGCTCCGTCAAATACCCTCCAACCACCGCGCCAACCGTAAAGCCCAGAACCGTAAACTTCATGTCAAAGTCAAAATCTTCCGGCATTGCCGCCACTACGCCCTGCGACGAAGTAAGCTGCGACTTCCTTAGCGTCATCGCATCCGGCGACACCCCGAAAAGCGACGGTAGCGGATCCGGAACCTTCTTCACCCGGAAATCCTTAACCCCCATCACCTTGCCACCCGCGCTCACGGTCACCTTCACCACTGCCCCGGGGCGACCCGTCACCTTCGCGAGGTACCCATTCCCCGAACGCGTTATTGTACCATCGGAGACAGATACCTTAATCTGGTCCAAAGGTCCGCCCGACGCCGATATATCCACCGGGTTATCCACGCCTAGGTAGAACACATTCATCTTCGTCGGTGAAACCGCCACCGAAGCCTCGCTCACCGTGTAGCTATGCTTGAACGGCAAACGAATCTTATCGCCTTGAGGCCCCGCGAATTCAACCAATCCTCCCCACGACACACGCCCGGTACTCGCCGCTACCCTGCGGTACATACCTCGTCCCCCATCCGAAACCGGCACCGTATCGTAGCCCCCGCGCATCGAGTAATTCCACTCGCCCGTCTTCTCATTCCTCACCGAATCGTACGCCCCAATGTAAATCGTGGGACGCTGCGTCGTATCGCTCGCCGCCATGAACACCTGCGCGCTGAACGTCTCACCTCGCATCACGTAGTCCGAACTCGGGATAACAACCGCCTCCAGACGGTTAAACTTGAAATCACCCGCATCAATCCTACTCATCAGGTAGCTCATCACATCTGCCTCAGCGTTCAGCACGTCAACCTGCACCTTCGTGAGCTGCGGTAGCACCGCCACCAGAGGGATATGCTCAAAGCGGTAGCTCTCCCACGTATGCTGAATCCCATCGTTCGTCGCGGGCGGATCGTCAGTGTTCAGCATCTCGTTTATCGTACCGTACAGCGCCGAATCCCGCTCTTTATCTATCAGGTTCAGAATGGCATCTCGGTACGAAGCCACCTTCTTGCGAAGCTCCGCGCCATTCCCCTGCTCGATGAGTACCAAGCCCGGCACATCGGTGTTGGTCTTCGTCTCCACAAGCATCCCATCCACATCTCCATTCGGCATAAGAGCCGGCGACTTCTCGCCGTCGGAGGTCTTCACCAAATTGTACTTCAAATCCTTAATGAACGAATACAGCTCCTGCGACTGCGTATGCACCGCCTCTGCCTTCTCACGCCAAGGCTTTACCTTGCCCGGATTCAGCATCTCGGCCTGCGTGAACTCCGCGTACGTCTGCGCATTCTTCGTTGCGTAGTTGTGCGTCGTCTGCGACAGACCGCTGTCCACCAGCACAAATGCATTTAGCAGGTCCGCCGAAACGTTCATCGCAAGCATAGACGTGTAGACTAGGTACATCATACCTATCATCTTTTGCCTCGGCGTCTCTTTTCCATGCCCCATTTCGCGTCTCCTTTTCCCTTGCTATTCCTCTAAATTCTCCTTGTTGAACCCACCGACAGCTATCGCCCGTTGACCACGCTCCCCATGGCCGACAGCATATTGCCGTATATCGTGTTCAGCTGAGAAACATTCTCTGTCAACTTCGCCACCGACTGGCTGTACTTCTGGGAATCCTCTACCGTCTTCATCAAACGCTTCATCATATCCTCAACGCCGGCGCTCAGCTTATCCGATTCCTGCAAACGCTGCTGCACGTTCTTCACCTGCTGGGCCTGCGCCTCGTTCAACGCTTGCAGGCTCTTATTCAAACCAGCCAACTCCTTGCCAGCTTCGCTGACGTTCTTCTCCACCGCGCCGCTCGCGGCCGTAAGGTTAACGCCTACCTTGCTAACAGCCTCCTGCACCTGCTTCGAGAAGCTCTGCGACGACGCATCCATAGTCTTTGCCGTACCCTCTAGGCTCTGCGACAGCACCTGTGCCGAGCGCACCATCAAAGCGCCAGAATTCTCATAGCTCTCCGCAAATTTCCCTACCGCGTTACCCGCACGCTGCAAATTCTGGGTAAAAGCCTCGCTCGACTTCACTGCATCCGATATCCGCCCTATCCCATTGCTCGCCTCGCTCAGCCTGTTGAGCCCAAGGCTCACCTTGCTAAACAGCTCCGGCCCAATCTCGGCCTTCTCAAGCATATCGTTGAACTTCTGGGTAAACACCAACGCCCCAGCATTGCCCGCGGCCGAAACCGGCTGCGCGCCTCCAGCGCTCGTGCCGGGCGCGCTCACCGCCGCCTGCTGCGGCCCCGCAACCCCACCAGCCTTCATCAAGGCAGAGGTTATGACATTCTCCAACATCCCCGGATCGAGCGAAGAACCGCCACGCCCCATCGAGGAGAGCCCAGCCACATCGTCCGTAACACCAGCCAGCTCTGGGTACACTATCGTCCAGTCGTACTCCGTGGGCAACGGCTCAAAGGCGGAAAAGAAAAATATCACCGCTTCCACCGACATACCCAGCGTCAGCATCAATCCCGCCCCCGGCCAGTGCTGCAGCTTGAAAAGAGCTCCTAGCAACACTATCGAGGCACCCCAGCCGTACAGGTACTGTATAAACTTCCTGTACTTCGTACTTTGTACGAGTTCACCAATGTTAAAACCCATGACCTTACCGTTTTATTCCTTTTTATTCTTTCTAAAAATTCGCGCCGCGCCCTAAACGCACACTACTGTATTTCACCTCCAAACATGCACGACCGCACGCAGCGAAACCCAACAAAAGTCTTTGCCGAATCCTGATACTCAAACGCTCGCGTACCCACCTGTAGATAGAACGCCACATCCTTCCACGACCCTCCGCGTATCACCTTACGCTTCATTGACGGCGGCTCATCCGGCCGCGCGTTGTACTGGTAGTCGGGGTTCAAATCGTGCGTAAACATGTAAGAACTCTCATCGTACGCGCTGCACGTCCACTCCGCCACGTTGCCCGCCATGTTGTAAAGCCCATACTCGTTCGGCTCAAAATGGTCCACCGGCATCGTGGTCACCCCGCCATCCTCCGCGTAGCGCCCCCGCATGGGCTTGAAGTTCGCCACGAAGCAGCCCTCACGGCTCCGGGTATCGTAGCTACCCCACGGGTACATCCCCGCGGTGTAGCCCCCACGGGCCGCGTACTCCCACTCCGCCTCCGTGGGCAAACGGTAATCATGCACCGTCGCCTCGCCCATACGAAGGAGGGCCTTATTCATCATCTCCGTGCGCCATATGCAAAACGCGTACGCCTGCTTCCACGTAACCCCCACCACGGGGTAGTTGTCGTACGCCGGATGCCAAAAGTAGTGCTTCGCGCGCGGCTCATTGAACGAATAGCTGAAATCGCTTATCCACGCCAGCGTGTCCGGGTACACATTCACCCAATCCCTTATGATGAAATCCTTACGCTTGGTCACCGGCAAAAAACGGCCCGTCGGGTAGTAAAACACCTGCGCATCCTCTCCGTAACGCGCCGAATCGTGAAAGTAGGACACCCTGTTCCGCATAAACGCCGCCTGCTTCAGGTCTATCCACTGGTACTCATACATCAACTTCCGCGTATCGATCTCTTTGCGACCCTCTAACTGATCCTTCTCAGCATCGAAGTACAGATCTCGCACCGCCTCGTACTGCTC
>JABCPG020000042.1 GCA_013333195.2 Bacteroidia bacterium | reverse complement strand
GCGGTTTACGAGCGGAAGCGTGGTTACAGGAGAGGTGCTCAGCTTCGTGGTGCGCGCCGATGAGGGGTGGGAGCTGGAGTGGCTGAAGGTGAATGGGAATGGGCATGACCCCGCGAGCGCGTTCCACGTGGCGACAGAAAATGTGCGGGTTGCGGCGAAATTCAGATTGAGAAAGTACCATTTGAGCGTGGCTGTTCTGCCGGGGGCGGGCAGCGGGGAGGTGACGGTGACGCGCGCGGGTGTAAAATTGGATGATGGGAGTGAAATCCATTTCGGGGAGCGGGTGAAAGTGGCCGCGGTGGGAGCTGGGGGGCGTGTCGTGAAGGGGATTTCAGTGGAGGGCGCGAGGCAGGTCGGTGAGGGTGAGTATGAGGTGCTGCGAGACACCCGTGTGGAGGTGACATTTGGTGCTGATGGTAAACCGGTGCTAGTGGTGTCGGTGCAGCCGAGCGGGGAAGCGGGCCGGGTGGTTGTGACGGATGCCATGGGGCAAGAGGTGGAGAAAGGCGCGGAGCTGACGCGCGGCGCGCAGCTGATGGTGGCGGCTGTGCCGAACCGAGGGTATAGGTTGGCTCGCGTGATGCTCAATGGCGTAGAAATACATGTTCCGCAAACGTTCACCGTGGGTGATGCGATGAGCGTGGTGGCGTACTTTGAGGCAGAGAATCCGTTGCCTGGCGGGCGTTTAGGTCTGTACACCTCTGTGGAAGGCGGGGGGCAGGGTGAAATCCGCGTGATGCGCCATGGTGAAAGGGTGTACGCCGGGGCTGAGGCGTTGGAGGAGGGCGATGCGCTTTCCATATCGGCCGCGGCGTTGGGAGAGTCGCGATTCGTTTCGCTGCAGGTGAATGGCGTGGCGGTGACTAATCCTCTCGAGGGCTATGAGGTGCGAGGGGCGGTGGATGTCAAAGCGGTTTTCGCGGAGAAAGGGAAGTACGCACTGGTAATATCCGAGCGGGGGCCTGGCCGAGTGCAGGTGGAGCGTAATGGAAAGATGCTGTGGGGAGGGGATGTGGTGAGCCAAGACGATGCGCTGAGGATTACGAGCCGCCCAGAGGTAGAAGCTCATACCGTCAGCCTCATGGTGGATGGGCAGGAATTTGTGAGCGGGTCGACCGTAACGGTGGGCGATCGCGATGTGCGGGTGGAAGGTACATTTGCACGGGATTCCCATCCCATGGTGCTCACGCTCCGCTCGACGGCTGGAGGGACGCTGCAGGTGAAACGGGGCGAGGCGGTGCTACCACAGAACGCGGAGTTGCAGGCTGGGGATGAGCTGTCCGTGGTGGCGTTGCCTGACGATGGGTATCGCCTGGATCTGCTGCTAGTCAATGCAAGGCTGATAGAGAGCGGCGCGACCTATACGGTGCGGGCAGGCGAGAGCGTGACGGTGGATGCGCGCTTTGCCCGAAAGGGTAAGAAGACGCTGCAAACGATTGCGGGCGCGGGCGGAGTACTGACGGTAGAGGATGTGAGTAAGCAGCGGGATTTGAGGGATGGCGCAGAGCTGTACGAGGAGCAGAATCTTAAGATTGTGGCTACCGCGCATCCCGGTGGTACTGTAGAGACGTTAAAAATAAAGGGAGAACCGCAGGCGGTTACTGCGGGGGCTGCACGCGTGGAGTCGAGCTACAAGGTCACGTCGGGGGATGAGACCGTGGTAGTAGAGGGTAGCTTTACGAGCAAGGAGTATGAATTGAAGGCGGTGGAATACGGAGGGGATGGCACCGGCACGGTGGTGGTGAAACGTCGTGGGATTACCCTCACGCCAGGCACGGCAAAGGTGCGGTATGGGGATGAGCTGAAGATAGAGGCGGCATCGGCGGATGGTAAATGCGTTGGGGTGTGGGTGAACGATGCGCAGATGCAGGGCGAGTCGCCGTATCTATACCAGGTGCGCACAGGGGATGTAACCATTAGGGCGCTGTTTATGAAGCCGGGGAGCACCAAGATATACTACACGTATGAGGTGCAGCGACTGGCTGGGGCGCAGGGGACGCTAACCGTGACGAAGAATGGAGAGACGACCCCCTTAGCGTTCAACGCGGAGCTGACGGTTGGGGATACGCTGCACATCAAGGCGAAGGCGGACGCGGGGAGCTACTTAAACGCGCTGACGGTGAATGGGGATCCGCAGGATGTGAAGCTCGAGGTGGTCGATTGGACCGTTCCGACGGTGGTGCAGGGTGGCGTGGTGAATGTGTCGGCCGAGTTTTTGACGAGTGGAATGCGGAGGTTGGATGTGCGTTTCAACGGCCCGGGGGAGGTGCTCGTTACCTCCATGGATGGGACGCGGCTTTACGCCAATGGGAGCATGGTGAAGAAGGGGAGTACGCTGCTAGTGACGGCCAGCCCCCACGCAGGGAGCGTGTGCAAGCTATTTGCTGTAAATGGAAAGTTACAGGATCTAAGCGGAGCATCGCGAGAAAAGCAGGCAACGTTGAATGTAGATAACGGCGCGACGGTGTGGGTAGAGTTTGGAAGCAGCGCATTGTATAATCTGTACTATAGCGCCCCGGTAGAAGGTGAGATCAAGGTGATTGACGTTGCGACAGGGAACTCGTTGCCGAGCGGCGCGGAGCTCACGCAGGGCCAAAAGCTGCGAGTCGAGGCTATGCCGTGGATACCTACGCAGTACGCAGTTAAAGCGCTGCGGGTGAATGGCGAGGTGGTGTCGCAGGGAGCGGAGTTTGCGGTAGAAGGTAAGGATGTGGTTGTGGAGGTGGAATTTTCGGCAGCGCGGAGGTTGAGCGTAAAGGTAGAGCCGTTGGCGTTAGCGGAGGATAATGTGCGTGTGATAGATGCCACGAGCGGGGAAAGGCTGGGAGAGTGGGTGGCCGAGGGGCGCGAGCTTAAGGTGGAGGTGCAGGGGGTGACAGGGTATGACCAGCAATCGCCGCAAGTGTTGATTAATGGCGCGGCGAGGGTGTCGTACACCGTTGCCGGGGAGGCGGTTGAGGTGCAGGTGGTATACCGGTTGAATATTTACAAGCTGACCGTGAGCGCGGTGCAGGCTGGCGGGGGCGCGAGGGTGACGACGGCTGATGGGGTTGAGGTGGCACTATCCAATGGGCGTACGGGCGAGGCGAGCGTGAAGTATGGAGATAGGCTAACGATAGAGGCGTTAGATGTTGCAGGCTACGGTGCGTCGCTCAATGTGAATAGCCCGGTGACTGTCAGTGGTGATGTGAATGTGGAGGTGACGTATTCGCGTCGGACGTACGTGCTGGAGGTGGTTCGCACGGGAGTGCGCCGCGATGCGGGCGAAGTGCTAATAGATGGGAATTCAGTGGAGTCCTCGGTGCATGTGCACTGGGGCGAAGAGCTAAAGGTGCGGGCGCAAGCCAAGGCGGGTCAAGAGAAGGTGGTGGTGGAGAAGATGCAAATCGGTGATGCCGTTTACTATAGTGGAGAGGAGCAGCGGGTTCGTGTGGATGGAGATGTTCGGGTGACCGTGAATTTCGGGAATGCCGATGGGTTGTCGCTGGTTGTGTCGTCGATTCCCGCTGAGGGAGGGGAAGTAGTCGTGAAGGGGATGCGTAACGGCGTGGAGGAGCGATTAACGGAGAATGATTGGCTGGTGCCGGGAGAGAATATTACGATAGACGCTAAGGGTTTTGAGGTGGAGGACCGGGAACATCCCGGGCAGAAGCTGCAATACGAGCTGGCGGCACTGAAGGTGGGCACAGCGGCGTATGGAGCGAGCGATTTACCGTTGCGGTGGCGAGTGAAAGAGACGGTGGTAGTGGAGGCTATGTTTGTGGTCAAGGGGAATCCGTCGGGAACGTTGCGGTTAGTTACCTCCATGAAAGGCAGCGGCATGGGGCGTGTGGAGGTGCAACGCGATGGCGTTGCGTTGCGAAGTGGGGAGGCGTTGCGGCCTAACGATAGGTTGGTTGTGACTGCTAGCCCGGCTGGCGCGGATGAGCTGCTGTCTCTCTACGTGGCTGGCGCGGAGAAAAAGAGTCCCGCGGAGTACACAGTGATGGGTAAGGAACAGGATGGGGTGGTTCTGGTGGAAGCGACTTTTGTGAAGGCAGGGGTGCTAGGCTTTAGCGTTGGCGTTGTGCCGGCGTCGAAGGGGCGAGTGGAGGTTAAGCGCGGAAGTCGGTCGTTGCCCCATGATGCGGAGCTAGCCGCGGGCGAGACGCTCACGATTGAGTCGTACCCCGCGCCGGGATATGAGTGCACGCGCCTCGTGGTGGATGGATATCCGTTCGTGAGCGGGGATGCGTACACGGTGGAGCATAGCTTTAAGGTGTACGCTGAGTTTGGGGAAGTGGGGAAGCAGCATCTCCTGATTGATTGCGGGCCAAACGGTACGTTGCGGGTTGTTCGGGATGGTGAGGAGGTACGGAGTAGCAGCGAGGTGAAAAAAGATGAAGTGCTGACGATGACTGCGTCCCCGGCGCAGGATTATGAACTGTCGCGACTGACGGTGAATGGGGAGGAAAAGCAGGGGAATCCGGTAGTGTATACGGTCGAGTCAGAGTCGATAATGGTAAGCGCTCGCTTTAGGACGACGCGCCCGGGGATGAAGAGCGTGGAGATTCATGCTGTGGCTGGCGGTCGGGTGGAGGTGCGAGGCGCGGACGGAACGGTGTATCGCGATGGGGACGAGGTGGCTGTAGGGACTCAACTGACGGTGAGCGCCAAGGCGAATGTGGGTTATAGGCTTGGAGATCTTAGCGTGAATGGAGTCGCTGGCGTTGAAGGCAGGGTGGAGTATACGATAAAAGATGATGATAAGGAGGTGCTGATTAACGCAACCTTCGATAGGGAAGAATATCGGCTAGAGGTGGTTCTGCTTGGGGATGCCAAGGATGATGGCCGTGTAACCGTTCGCGGGAACGGGGAGGAGATTACTAGACCGTTAAGCGAAGTGCGGGTGCATCGTGGTGATGAGCTAGAGTTTATCCCCTCGAGCGGGAATCCAAATGTTGAGTGGATCGGGGTGAGTGTGAATGGGCGTATGCTGCGTGAGGTCCCCTACAAGCATGCGGTGGGCGCAGAGGATGTGCGGGCGGTGGTGATTTTTACCAATAGGACGCGAGAGCCACGCCCCGTTTACCTATACACTGACGTTACTGGGGGACGAGGGACGCTGGAGATTAATGGGGGCCGTACGAAGGCTTTGGAACATGGCGCGGAGGTGGATGTGCTTTCTGAAAAGACGCTTACGGTGATTGCACGGCCGGAGAAAGGGTATCGGTTGGTTCGATTAGCAGTGAATGGCGAAAGCGTGGAGAGCGGGGTGGTGTGGCAGATACCGAGCGATGCAGTGAAGATAGAGGTGGCGGCGGAATTCGCGCGAGCCGATATGTACCAGCTAACGATAGAGCAGATTGGGACTGGCGTGGTGACCGTTTCGCAACGTCAAAACGCGAATGCTACATACGAGAGTGGCGATTGGTTGAAAGTGGGTACGGAGCTGACAGTGCGTGCCGTGACCGCTGGGACGAATGAGGTGAAGGCTCTACTGATAAATGGGGCGTTGGTTCAGGGCGAAGGGGAGTCGGTGCAGAAAGACGTTGTGATGCCGGAAGGCACGCTGGGAGTGAGAGCTGTGTTTGGGCCTGTAGAGGAATATAGGTTGATTGTGGCGTGTGGGGCTGAGGGGAAGGTGACGGTGGTGGACGAAGGAGGTAGCGAGTTGCAGGACATGTCGAAACTTACTAGAGGTCAAAAGTTGCGGGTGACGGCGAAAGCAATTCTGGCGGGGTATGGCCTCCGGAAGTTGGCGGTGAACGGTGCGGAAAAGTCTGACGGAGTCGAGGTGACTGTGGCGGGGAACGTGGTAGTGATGGCTGAGTTTGCGCGCGTGTATAAGCTGGGAGTCATGGTGGCGCCAGTAGAGCTGGCATCGCATGTAGAAGTTAAGGATGCTTCTAAAGGAGTGGTGTTGGCAGATGGGGCTGATGTATTTCTGGGAGAGGGTTTGTTGGTGGCTGTCGGAGAAGTGCAAGGATTTCGCAAGGACTTGAAGGTGGAAGGTGCAGATGAAGATGCGGATGGGTCATGGGTAGTGAAAAGCGATGTGAAGGTGCAGGTGGTGTATACCCGTACGCTTGGGGCGGTGACGGTACTCGTCAAGGATAAGAGTGGAGAACCTGTATTGGGAGCGACAGTGGTCATACCGGGCTACAACGTGCGGGAGGAGGGTGATGGGCGGTACGTAGTTGCCCTCCCCGATGGGCAGTATACGGTGACGGTGAAAAAGTCCGGCTACGCGGATGGGGAAGGAAGCGTAACCGTGGCCGAGGGGAAAGCGCAGGAGGTTTCGCTTACTTTGATACCGGTTGCCTCGGTGGCGGAATCGGTGCGGTTGGAGCGCATGGAGCTGGCGCCGAACCCGGCGAGCGTGGTGTTGCGGCTGCTGCATGTAGAGGCAGCGAAAGGGTACGTTGTGTACTCGCAGCAAGGCGTGGAGGTTATGCGCGGCGCACTCACGGGCGAGATGATGGTTGGGCTTGATGTATCAAAGTTGCCGGAAGGGGTGTATGTGGTGCGCGTAGAGGCAGCGGATGGCTGGCGTGCGCTTCGATTTGTGGTGCGGCGTTAGCTTTGCAAAAGGTATTGTAGCAAGAGTAGCATGATGGGCGCCGGGGGGATCCCAGGCGCCCATTGTAGTTCCGTTCGTAGCGGTTGATATTGGGGGGTTCTAAAAATAAATGGTTATCTTTGCGGCAAAGAGGGAGTGCGTTTTTTAGAGAGGATTGAAGGATGAAAAGGGTGAGAATAGTTTTTGTGTGCGTATTGGGGCTGTGGCTCGTGGCGGGATGCGGGCGAGTAGGGAATGCAGGCTACGACGCAAAGGCGGATGCCGTTGCCCAGATAGATTCGGCTATTTCGGAAGCGAAGGAGCGGGGTAAGAATGTGGTGTTGCAGGTGGGGGGTAGCTGGTGTCCATGGTGCGTGCGACTGCATAAGTTCCTTACGGACGATGCGGAGCTGCGGCGTCGGGTTACCGAGGATTACGTGTGGGTGCAGATATACTACGGCAAAGAGAATAAGAATGAGAAGGCCTTATCGCGCCTAGGAGATTTGCGTGGGTATGGGGTGCCGGTGCTGGTGGTGCTCTCCCCCACGGGAGAAGTGGTGCATATACAGAATACCGGGGAGTTGGAGGAGGGTGAGGGATACAGCAAAGCGAGGGTGCTAGAGTTTTTGGATCGCTACGCGGAGGTGCCGGTGTCGGGAACTTTCTCGTTGGAGAACGTAGATACGCTTCGTCGCGAAGAGGTTTTGCAGTAGGCAGAGGCGCAAGGATAGGAATATAGGATAGTAGCATGGATAGCAAGGAGAAGGGGGGAGCCGCAGTGCGGTTTGGGGAGATAGATCCAGAGAAACGTAAGGCGCTCGAGCTTACGCTGGAGAAGATAGAGAAGGATTTTGGCAAGGGGAGTGTAATGGCCCTTGGCGATAGGCAGGTTAGCGATGTTCCTTGCATTTCGACTGGGGTGTTGCAGTTGGACTACGCATTGGGCACAGGCGGCTATCCGAAGGGGCGCGTGGTGGAGATATATGGGCCGGAGTCGTCGGGAAAGACGACGCTGGCGATACACGCCATGGCAGAGACGCAGAAGCAGAAAGGAATAGCCGCGATTATAGATGCGGAGCATGCGTTTGATGCGAGCTACGCGGAGCAGCTTGGAGTTAACATCGACCAGTTGCTGGTGTCCCAGCCGGACAATGGCGAGGAGGCGCTCGAGATTGCGGAGCGTCTGATACGGTCGGGGGCGATAGATTTGGTGGTAGTGGACTCGGTGGCGGCGTTGACGCCCAAGGTGGAGATTGAAGGAGAGATGGGCGATGCCAAGGTGGGTTTGCAAGCGCGGCTAATGTCGCAAGCGTTACGGAAGTTGACGGGCACGATTAGTAAGACGTCGACGGTTTGCATTTTTATAAACCAGCTTCGCGATAAGATAGGGGGTATGGCGTTCATGGGCCCGACGGAAACGACAACCGGGGGGAATGCGTTGAAGTTCTACTCGTCGGTGCGTTTAGATATCCGTCGGATAGGCTCCTTGAAGGATTCTAGCGATACGCATTACGGCAATCGCGTTCGCATAAAGGTGGTAAAGAATAAGTTGGCGGCTCCGTTCCGCAAGGTGGAGGCGGATATGATTTTTGGAGAGGGGATATCCCGGAGCGCGGAGGTACTCGATGTGGCGGTGGCGCTGAAGGTGATAGATAAGAGCGGCACGTGGTTCTCGTACGGCGATACAAAGCTGGGGCAGGGGAAGGAGAATACGCGCAAGATGTTGGTTGACAATGTGGAGCTGCTCGATGAGATAGAGGCAAAGGTTCGTGCGGAGATAGATGCGGACCCGTCGAAATTGAAGTTCTAAGGGCGTAAATCAAAGAGATTAGAAAGATGTCACGAGCGAAATCGTTGAAGTTGTACTACACGAAGGAACCGGAGAATTGCCCCATGTGCGGGAAGCGAACGATAGTAGAGCTTACGGAAGAGGAATCGATGTCGCTGCGCGGCGGGGCGAGTTGTGAGGAAAGCAAGGAGCTTCCGCGCTGGAAGTGCGCGACGTGCGGTGCGGTGCTATTGGAAAAAGTGCCGGAAGAGTAGCGAGGCGGAGGTGGTGTAGAGAGTTCGGGCGGATGCTACGTAGCGAGAGAAAGAGGAGATAATACAAACGAGAAGAGAGAAGGATGGGGGTAGCCCCCTTCAGATAAGGAAAAGCGAGCCATGGAAGAGCAGCAAGATATGATGTTATCGTCGGAACAGATGCCTCATGCGACAGCGGAAAGCTGTGAAGCGCAAGAAGCCGCAACGAGCGCGAAAGAGCAGACCTCAGTGGGGGTAGAGAAGGTTGCGGCGGTGCCGGAGGGCGAATCGCACGATTCGAGAGTTGGAGAGGAAAGCGTGGATTCGACGAAACGGGATTTAACGGAACAGGAGGAGGAGGAGGCGCAGGAGGATGAGGAGGAACCGACCGAGGATCGCGAGAGCATTACCACGATGGGTTTTGAGACGCTGTGCGGGCTTTTCCGAGAGAAGGCGAAACGGGATCCTATAGGCGATGCGCGGCGCGAGGTGCAGCAGATTTACGAGGCGCTCTTGCGGCAGCTCAAGCTTCAGCGAGATGAGGAACGAAAACGCTGGCTTGCGCAGGGGGGAGTGCTGAACGAATTTGTGGCAGTGGAACGTCCGATAGAAAAGGAGTTGAAGGAGATTTACGATGCGTTTCAGAATCGCCGCCGCGAACTAATTGCCCGTGAGGACGATTTGCGGCAACAGAATTTGCGCAGGAAGAGAGAAATAATCGGAAAGATAGAGGAGCTGACGCATCAACAGGAGGTGAAGGGGGAGACGTTCAACCGTTTCAACGAGCTCCGTAAGGAGTGGCGAGAGATAGGCCAGGTGCCTCGAGCAGAGGCGGAGGATCTCTACCAGTCGTACTCGCATCAGGTGCAGCAATTCTACGATTACGTGGAGCTAAATCGCGAGTTGAGGGATTTGGACTATAAGAAGAATCTGGAGGCTAAGACGGAGCTTTGCGAACGAGCCGAGGAGCTGATGACCGAGCCGGATTTGCATAAGGCGTTCAAGGAGCTACAGAAGTTGCATGCGCGCTGGAAGGAGTTTGGGCCAGTGCTTCGCGAGAAAAGCGATGAGATCTGGGAACGTTTTTCGGCGGCGAGCAGTAGGATAAATCAGGCGTACAGAGACTGGCTACAGGAGAGGAAGTCGCTTTACGCGAAGAATCTGTCGGTACGCAAGGAGATTGTGCTGCAGATGGAGGAGCTGATGCGTGAAGAACGTGCGAAGCGTGCGGATTGGGTATCAACGACGGCTAAGGTGATGGCACTGCAAAAAGCGTTCAAGGAGGCGTTCCCGGTGGCGAGGAGTCAGTCGAATATTGGGGATGTGTTTTTTAGCATGTGCAGCGAATTCTTCAACCGCCGTCGGGCGTACGAGAAAGAGCAGGATGCCATAGGGAAGGAGAATGTGGAGAAGAAGCAGGATCTTTGCTTGCAGGCGGAGGCTTTGAAGGATAGCGAGAAGTGGAATGACACAAAGGAGGAGCTGATAGCCCTTCAGCAGCGTTGGAAAACGATAGGGTATACCCCACGAAAGGCGGATCAACAGCTGTGGGAACGTTTCAAGGCGGCACAGGATTATTTTTTCGAACGTCGTAAGGAGGCCTTCACGGCGCAAAAGGCCGAAGAGATAGAGAACCAAAAGCAGCGAGAGGCGCTGATTGCAGAGGTTGAGGCGTACCAACCGGAGGAGGATGGGAAGTCGGTGGTGGAGCGTTTGAAGGAGTTTCAGACCCGTTGGGGCGCGATGGGGCATGTGCCGATACGGAGTAAAGAGAGTCTATACACACGCTTTCGGGCGGCTCTGGATACCCATTACGACCATCTACGGAGGGAGCGTAAAGAGGAGTACGAGCAGGCTTACGTGGCGAAGTTGAATTCGATGGCCGAAGATGCGAATGGAGAGCATCAGCTGGTTGCCGAACGCGGGAAGTCGCAGCGGAAGCTTGAACAGCTTACGGAGGAGAAGAATCGTCTGGAGACGAATATGAGCTTTTTCGGCAAGGGCGATCAGACAAATCCACTGCTTCAAAAGACGCACCAGGATGTGGAGAGGCTGGAGCGCGAGATAGTATCGGTAAAAGAGCAGATCAAGGCGATAAATAAGAGGATTCGCGCGAGCAAGGAGCAGAAGGACGGCGGAGGGGCGAAGGAGGATAGGTAGCCGTCGAGCGCGTACTAGGACTAGTGGTAGCAGCAGTATTAACAGCGTGATATAGCGATGTCGAATGAACAGGGGACCCATGGCACGAAGTATGTTTTTGTGACGGGCGGGGTGGCTTCGTCCCTAGGGAAGGGGATAATATCTGCATCCCTAGGGAAGTTGCTCCAGAGTAGAGGGCTAAAGGTAACCATTCAGAAACTGGACCCCTATTTAAACGTAGATCCGGGGACGTTGAATCCGTACGAGCATGGGGAATGCTACGTCACGGATGATGGTGCGGAAACGGATTTGGATCTTGGGCACTACGAGCGTTTCTTGAATCAGAGTACCTCGCAATCGAACAGCGTGACGAGTGGCCAGATCTATGAGAGCGTTATCCATAAGGAGCGGCGTGGCGAGTACTTGGGGAAGACAGTTCAGGTCATTCCACATGTTACGGATGAGATAAGGCGACGCATTCTTCTGCTTGGCGCGCGCGGGCAGTACGATGTGGTGATTACGGAGATTGGCGGCACGGTGGGTGATATTGAGTCGCTGCCGTACATAGAGACGGTTCGCCAGTTGCGCTGGGACCTCGGCGAGGGGAATACTGCATTTATTCACCTTACGCTGGTGCCGTACCTGGCGGCTTCCGGAGAGCTAAAGACGAAGCCAACGCAGCATTCGGTGAAGGAGCTGCTGCAGAATGGGATACAGCCGGATATTCTGGTGCTGCGGTCGGAGTATGAGCTTCCCTTAGAGCTGCGCTCGAAGGTTGCGAAGTTCTGCAATGTGCAGGTGGAGTCTGTGATAGAGTCGCGGGATGTGTCGACAATATATGAGGTGCCGATACGGATGCTCAAGGAGGGGTTGGACGTGGAGGTGCTAAGGAAACTCCGGTTGCCCGAAGGAAAGACACCCGAGCTGAGGGCCTGGCGCGATTTCCTGGAGAGGTTCAACCATCCGCGGCATGAGGTGACAATAATGCTGGTGGGAAAGTATGTGGAGCTGGTCGATGCGTATAAGTCGATCCGAGAGGCGTTTATCCATGCGGGTGCGAAGCATGAGTGTAGGGTACGGGTGGTTTCGGTGTCATCTGAAGAGCTTACGTGGGAGAACGTTGCAGAACGTTTGAAGGGTGCTGATGGGGTGTTTGTGGCCCCGGGTTTTGGGTTGCGGGGTGTGGAAGGCAAGCTGGCGGCTGCGCGTTACGCGAGAGAGAACGGTATACCCTTTTTCGGGGTTTGCCTGGGCATGCAATGCGCGGTGGTGGAGTTTGCGCGGGATGTGTTGGGGATGGTTAAGGCTACGTCGCGGGAGTGGGATAGCGCGACAAGCGAACCGGTGATAGATTTGATGGAATCGCAAAAGGGGGTGACCGATAAGGGGGGCACGATGCGGCTGGGGTCATACCCATGCACATTGCTGAGAGGGTCGAAGGCCTTCGAGGCGTATGGCAAAGAAGAGATTCGAGAACGGCACCGCCATCGGTACGAGTTCAATGATAGCTACCATGATCGTTTTGCCGAGGCGGGGATGGTGGTTACAGGACGGAACCCGGAAACGCAGCTAGCCGAGGTGGTGGAGATTCCTTCCCATCCGTGGTTCGTGGGTGTGCAGTTCCATCCAGAGTACAAAAGTAGCGTGGTGGAACCCCATCCTTTGTTCGTTGCGTTTGTTGGAGCGGCACTTGCGTATCGAGCCAAGAGGGGACAGCAGTAGCCTGGCAATGTGGAGATGGGGTATGCGTGCTGGCGGTGAAACGTTAAATGTGAAGAGATAGCAGAAGCGATGGATAAGCGGTCGATATTTGGGCTTGTTCTAATTTTTTTAATAGTTATAGGCTTTTCTTACCTGATGCGGCCAAGCGAAGGGGAATTGGCTGCGATGCGTGCGAAACAGGATTCCGTGGCGCGCGCAGAGTCAGCGCGCGATAGCGCGCTGGGAGAGCATTTGCGCCGCCATACTCAGGATAGCGCGGACGCGGAGGAACCAGCCGCACTGTATGACTCAGTGTGGGGGCACGAGCAGGAGGAGCAGATTACGGTGCTAGAAAATAATTTGCTTCGGCTAGAGCTGACGACCCATGGGGGGCAGATTTCAACCGTGCAGATTAAGGGGTACAAGACGTACGGCGGAGACTCTTTGCTTTTTATCTCTCCTGGCGATAGCCGTATGGGGTACGAGTTTAATGCGGGACATCATGATGTTCATACTGCCGATTTGAACTTTACGCGGGTTGAAGCGACGGGACCGTCGGTCGTTTCGACGGTCGATCAAGTTGGGGCTGTTACCTACCGTTACTACACGGCGGCGAACGCATGGATTGAGTATCGGTACGCGTTGGGGTACGACACGCATAGGGTGCAGTTTTCCGCAACGTTCCATAATGTAGATAGCTATATTCAGCCGCAACGCGGGTATATCGATTTGTCGTGGGCGATGCGTTCGCGCCAGCAGGAGAGAACTAAAGAGAAGGAGCGAGAGTATACAACCATTGCGTACGCACTGACGAATAATGACTTTGAAGAGCTTAACGCTAGGAAGAGCGATCCGCAGGAAGAGAAGGTAAAGACTGCGTTGAGTTGGGTTGGGTTCAAACAGCAATTTTTTGTGGGTTTTGCGGTGCGCGAGCAGGGATTTGAGGAAGGGATGCTGCATATGCAAAATAACGAGGAACCCGGCTTCGTGCGTGATTTTTCGGCCCGTTTGATGTTCCCCCTGAGCGGTACGAACGACCATCAGATGGACATGTCGTTCTATTTTTCCCCAACGAGCTATAAGACGCTTCGATCATATGGGAAGGGTTTTGAGCAGGTGGTCCCCCTGGGGGGCTGGCTTGTGAGTTGGGTGAATAAGTACGTTGTGATCAACGTCTTTGATTGGCTTAGCTCATTTATAAAGAATTACGGTATAATTATCCTCCTGCTGACGCTGTTTATCAAGATTGTAGTTTTCCCTCTGACTTACAAGACGTACCTTAACCAGGCGTACATGCGGGTGTTAAAACCCAAAATTGACGAGATAAATGCAAAGTATCCGAAGAAAGAAGATTCTTTGAAGAAGCAGCAAGCGACGATGGCGCTGTACAAGCGGGCTGGGATTAATCCGATGGGGGGATGTCTGCCTTTGTTGATTCAGATGCCAATTCTCATCGCGATGTTTAGGTTCTTCCCGGGTTCGATAGAGCTGCGGCAAAAGAGCTTTCTATGGGCGGACGATCTTTCTAGCTATGATTCCATACTTGATTTGCCATTCTCCATTCCATTTTATGGCGCGCACGTGAGCCTATTTACGCTTCTGATGGGAGTTTCTATGCTTGTTTACGGCATGATGAGCTATAAGCAGACGGCAAATACGAGTCAGCAGATGCCCGGTATGAAATTCATGACGGTGTACATGATGCCGCTGATGATGGTGATGTGGTTTAACAATTATTCTTCTGGGTTAAGCTATTACTACCTGCTTACAAATCTTATCACGATAGTGCAGATGGTGGTGATTCGCCGCATGATAGATGGGCAGAAGGTGCTTAGGAGGCTTGAGGCGAATAGCGACAAAAAGGTGAAGAAAAACGGATTTATGGAGCGGTTGGAACGCTTGCAGCGCGAACAGCAGAAGAAACTTGATCAGCAACGACGCGCTGGCAATAAGGGGCGCAGCTAGGCGGTAGCGTGGATGTCGGTGTTGGTAGATGCGAGAAACGGGTGAAGGCAACACGAGAGGTGCGTGTGCGGGGCGGTGCGTTGGCGTGCGGAGCACTTGGTGCGCTGTGGCTGTTGGTAGGATGCGGTTCGAGCAATGCCCGGAATAGCGGTTCGAACGATTTCACGGATTACGAACCTAAGCTTTTGGAGGAGCCGTTGGCTGTGCATAGGGAACGAACGCGGTTGGCGCGTTACGGCACGTACACGGTGGCTTACCATATAGATTGGCGACAGCCCCAGTGGGTAGCGTACCGATTAGATGCGACGCGTTTGGCTGAGGTGGTGGATCGGCGTGGTGTAGGTTTCCACAGCGACCCTTTGCTGAAAAAATACACGCTGGATGGGGCAAACTTTAAGGGTACAGGGTATTCACGTGGACATCTTAAGCCCGCGGCGGATTCCCGGAGCAGTAGAACTGCCATGCAGGAGTGCTTTTATTATTCCAACGTATCACCGCAGCTTCCAGGATTTAATAGCGGGAGTTGGAATCGCCTGGAAATGTGGGTGCGTCGTTGCGCCGGGAACGCAGGCATGCTGTACGTGGCAACGGGACCCTGCTTTTTAGGAACGTCTAGGGGGCGTATGGGGAGTACAGGAGTTCCTGTGGCAACACATTTTTACAAGGCATTGCTGCGGCGTGATGGCGATGCATGGAGCGCGGTTGGGTTTGTCCTTCCACATAGTGAAAGTCGGTTGGATGGTTTGTGGCAGTGCGCGGTATCGATTGATAGCTTGGAGCGCTTGACGGAGATCGATTTTTTCCCTCTGCTTGCTGATAGCGTGGAGCGCATTGTTGAGGCGAACTTTGATAGGAACGCTTGGAAGTGAAGCTTTTTTCGGGTGATGCCAATGGAGAAATGCTATTTATGCGGCCAACGGTGCGGAGTTAGACGGAGTGTTCAGCTCGGTGTTTGCAGAATCGATGATGGGCTGTATGTGGCGAGCGTGTATCGGCATAAGGGGGAGGAACCGGTGCTGGGGGGGGACGGCAGCGTGTGCAACGTGTTTTTTGCGCACTGCAATATGCAGTGTTTATATTGTCAGAATTACCAAATCAGCGATAACACCGCGGCGTTAGCCCCCTGGCGTACCACAGTGCCTGATCTTTCGGAGCGGGTGAAACATTTGCTTGATGCTGGGTGCGACACGTTGGGCTTGGTCTCACCGACACCGTACGTTGAGTCTGCCATTGCCCTTGTGGAGCGTTTGCACGGGGATGGATATTTCCCGACGGTGGTATATAATACCAATGGCTACGATACGGTGGACGCGCTACGTAGCGTGGAGCAGTACGTGGATATCTACCTCCCGGACTACAAGTATGGTTCCTATGGGTTGGCGAAACACCTGTCCGGCATAGGCGACTATCCCGATGTGGCGTTGGAGGCGATAGGCGAGATGTTACGACAGAAGGGTGGTGGGGTAGAGTACGACGGTGCTGGGATCGCTCGTAGAGGAGTTATTGTACGGCATATGGTGTTACCCGGTTTTGTGGAAAATAGTCGTGCGGCTCTGATTAACCTCTCGGTGGAGTTCGGTTGCGATATTACGTTGTCGCTTATGGCGCAGTACAATCCAGCGCATCGTGGCGCGCGCATCGCGCCGCTCGATCGGAGGGTTTCGGCGGAAGAGTACGACGCAGTGCTTAGCCTCGCCTCTGAATTAGGGTTTACGCACGGCTGGACGCAGGAGCTGGTTAGCGCGCTGACGTACAATCCCGATTTTACGAAAGCAGATCCGTTTGCGCCGCGGTAGGGGCGCTCCCCTCATTTCTCAGAATCGTTTTTTCTTAGGGAGAGAAGGTCTGCGTATTCCTTCAGCTGAGATGAATCATCGCTACCAAACAGCCTGTCAGCGATAAGATTTTCCTTCGTTTCGTTTTTCCTATACACGTATTGGACCCCGTACCGTTGGGCCTGTTCGCGTCGCGCATTATCTGGGAGTGCTTCGTACGTGGCTTCGACCTCATTCCAGATGTCCCTGATGATCTCATCCGCCGTTACGCGCAGCTGGATAAGCTTTTTGAGCGTGCGCGCGCTATTCTTTTGGAATACGCACTGGCGGGTATACGCCTCGACGAAGTTATCGTAATGAACCTGCACGAGGGCGATGGTCGGATTCATAATCGGGGTGTGAGCTTCGCACTTCCGTTGATTTTCGCCTTCAATTGTGCATTTGCCCCATTTGATAAGGTCCTTATCCGAAGAAAGCGAAGGGAGTTTGGAAGTGTCCTCGTCCATCCCGAAGTAGGTGCGCATCGACGGGGACAATTCTCCTCGTAGGATTGCCATATTCAGGACTTGCAGGAAATGGGAGACGTACAGTCTGGCCTTCCGAGAGAGAGCTTTATACTCTTCGCTACTATTCGATTGCTGCTGGTAGGCCTGCTGATACTCAACGCATGCCTGCTCAAACGTATTTATAAAGAGCCCCAGGCGGGTATACGTTTTTTGAGAAAAGGCCAAATCGTTGGGATGCGTGCCAAACCCCATTTTATACGCAACTTTTAGCGCGCGGAGCCGTGCAGAATCAGTGTTTGGAAGGCGACGATATGGCATTTTACAACCCTTTTACAGCCGAGTCCCATTGCCATTGCGGCAATCGTGATTCTCGGGACGGAAACAACGTGCGAAGATAGGGATAAATGTAAAAACGGGACGAATTTCGCGCGGTGCTCTTTCGTAAAAAACGTTTAACAATTTGTTTAACCTATTGGTAATAACTGAATTGTATTAGTAATGGGGCTATTGCTTTTGGGATGCCAGGTGGGCGAGGGACGGATTAATTATGGAGTATTATATTACCTTTGCCGACATGGTTTTACGCGTTGTTAGGTTGTCTTATGCGTTGGTTGCGCTTTTGCTATGCGCTTTGTTGAGCGTGCGATGCGCCCGTGTGATGACCCCTGAGGGGGGGCCAAAGGACGAGAATCCCCCTAGGCTTGTGCGTACCAAGCCGGAACCATTCACCGTGAATTTCACGGGGTCAGACGTGCGGTTGTTTTTTGATGAAACCGTCACCACGAAGGAGTTTCAGAAGTTTGTTGAGGTTTCTCCCCCATTGAAATACCCGCTAATCCCCACGGACCGCGGGAAGTCGTTAGCGTTAAGATTTACCGATACGCTTCTGCCAAATACGACGTACCGTGTCGATTTATCGCAGGCAATCGTCGATCTTTCGGAAGGAAATAAGGCGATGGATTGCGTGTATGTTTTCTCCACGGGTGGGCGGATTGATAGTGGGTTGGTGGTGGGGGCGGTCCGCGACGCCTTCACGCATAATCCGGTGGACAATGCGACCGTGCAGCTGTACGTTGCAGATGCCCAGAAGGAGCTGGACGACTTTCCTGCTGCCGCTGCGAGGGTCAAGGCGGATGGGACGTTTAGGCTAGAGAATGTGCGGGAAAACGCATTCCGGGTCGCGGCGCTCGTCGATGCGAATGCGAACAAAAAATACGATTTGCCGAGTGAGCGAATAGCTTTTTTGGATACGGCTGTTTTGGCACTGCGTATGCCTCGATTTGTTGATACGCTTGGGGGAAGTGATTCAGTAAAACTCTCGCGGGGAGGTGTTACGGAACGGTTGGGTGGGCGTGATAGCGTTTTCGCCGCGGAAGGTGCGGTTGCGGGAATGGGGAGCGATACTATACGCAAGGAGTATAAAGAGCAAAACGGCGCTGCTCGCGTGGTGCTGAATATGTTTTCTGAGGAGAGTTCCACGCAAACGCTGCTCAAGAGGGAGCGCCCCACGGCAGGAATGGTGCAGTTCGTATATTCCTCGCCGCCTTCGGGCAGGGTGCAGGTGGAGGTGGTTGCGCCGGTGGGTGCAAATTTTATCGAAGAGCATTCCAAGCGGGGGGACACCGTGTTGCTGTGGGCTCAAAATCCCATCGCCTGGGATGCCGACACGTTATTCCTCCTTGTGCGCTCGTTTCGTAATGATTCTCTGAATGTTCCTCGCCCCTGGGTGGACACGGTGCGCCTGGGCTATAGGCAGAAGAAGCTGGGAGAAAAGCAGACGGAAAAAGGTGTTGCGGATACTGGTGGGGAGCGATTAAAGCTTGAGATACTACGTGCGGAAAGGAGCTCCGCCATAAAGCCCGGAGATACGTTGGTTATCCGAGCCCAGCAGCCGTATGCCTCTGTGGACCGAGCGAAGTTCCGCCTGATTTCGAGTGCCGACACGTCTGAATACCCATTCACGCTAGTGCAGTTCGAAGGGAGGCCGCGGGACCTGGGCATTACGACCCATTGGCCGATCGACAGTAGTTTTATAATGGTGGTAGATAGTGGTGCCGTGCGTTCTTTTGGGAATAATGCTAACGACTCAACGGCCTTCCCATTGCGTACGTATCGCCCATCGAACTATTCGGCGCTGCACTTCACGTTGGTAAACGTTCCCGATCCTTGCATCTTGCAGCTTTACACCGACGCCAAGGAAAGAAAAACCGTTCGGCAGGTCGTTGTGCCCCGAGGAGAGACCAAGGCTTCCATCATGTATCTGGATCCCGGAACCTACTATCTGCGGGTGGTTGATGATCGGAATGGGGATGGACGTTGGACTACGGGCGATTTCGCGAGGCGTCGTCAGCCGGAGGCTGTACGTTACTATACGACGGAGAGGGGGGAAAGCGAGATTAAGACCCGCGCCAACTGGGAGTATGATATTAGCGTGGATTACAGTAAACTGGAGGAGTAGCTATGTCTGTGCTGGTGAATTTCGCGATGTTTCCTACCGATAGGGGGGGTAGCGTATCGACGTATGTGGCGAAAATAGAGAGGGCGATTGTTGCCTGCGGCTTTCCAAGCCAACTTACCCCTATGAGTACCATTGTGGAGACGGATACCATGCAGCAGGCGTTGTCGGTTATACAGGCAGCCTACGATGCCATCGCGGGGGAATGCGGGCGTATTTACATGACCGCCTCAATCGATGCGCGTGGGGGTAAAGGGAATCGCATGAAGGGCAAGGTGGAGTCGGTGATGCGAAAAATGGAGGAGCTTGGGTAGGTGGATCTACGGGGAAGATGCGTGGTTGCGCTATGCTGCATCTTTTGCGCGTGCGCGGGGGCCCAGAGGGCGTACGCGCAGCCGGATACGGCATTGCGCGTGTCGTTTGGTTTGCGGGGCGAGTATGGATTTACTAGCCTTAGCGTGCGTCCATACGCTGAGACGCATGGCGGGAAGCGTTTCGGGGGTGGGGTATTCCTGCGTTTGGACAATTCGAATATTTTTGCTCTGAATGTCGGATTCAACTATGCCGCCGCCAGCTATCGGGTGGTTGAGACGGCCGCGAGGCCGTTCAATGAGGTTTCGTTTGTGCCGGGGGAGCAGGCGTGTAGGCAGCAGTGGGTCGAGCTGCCGCTAATCGCTGAGATCGGGTGGAATTTCTCCCGGTGGCGCGTGTACGCGCTTGGGGGGTGCTACGCGGATTTTCTCATCCGCGAGAAATTCGGGCAGCGGGGCGGGGAATTGCAGCGGCAAACGCTGCTTTGGTCTACGCACTATCGTCTCGGCGCCGGCCTCATTGGAGGTGCTGGGGTAGGTGTCGCAACCCGCGGTGGAACCCTTGTTTTTGAGTATAGGGCGGCTATGCGACTCGTTTCATTGTACAAGCGAACGGTTGAGGGGGGGCTTGTGGCACCGAAGCAACGGCTCTCAGCACAGGCGTTCGGGTTAAGTTACTACTACACGATCACTATTCGAAAAAAGGGGAGGACTGAGTAAATGCGAAAATTATTGGTAGTGGTGTTTGCCACATTCGTTGCTTGGGGCGCATTCGCGCAGGTAACGTTCACGCAGACCGGAATGGCTTCTTTCTACGCGGATAAGTTTCAGGGGCGTTCCACGGCCTCTGGGGAACGCTACGATAAAAACAAGCTCACGTGCGCCCATCTCTCCTTACCGTTCGGAACGACCCTGCGGGTTACCTCCCTTGAGAATAACCGTTCTACGGTTGTGCGTGTGAACGATAGGGGCCCTTTCGCGCCTGACCGGATCATCGATTTGAGCCGTAAGGCTGCGGAAGCGTTGGGGATTATATCTGCTGGTACGGGAAAGGTTAAAATTGAGGTGATTGCCGGTGAGGGGCTTTTTGAAGCGTCCAGCCCCGCGCTGGATGCGAACGCAGCGAATCCCCCTTCTCCATCATCGCCGAAGCCCACCGTGCGCCAAGAGCCCCTCGCGGGTTCTGGCTCTCAGGCCGCACCTCTCCCGCAAGCTCCGTCTACGGGTGCGGCGGTTGCGGAGGGTGGCGGGGAAGCCGCGGAGCTGTATAGCGTGCAGGTAGCTCCGGTAGCGGCTAAGGGGTTTGCCGTGCAGTTGGCCAGCTACCAGGGGCTTTCAAATCTTTTCCGTAAGATCGGCGGTGTCGATGAGCGAAACCTTTTGGTGTACGTCGTCGGCTCCGATTCCTACGCCACTTACAAGGTGATGGTAGGGCCGTTCCCCACGAGGGCGCAGGCGGTCAAGGAGAAGGAAAGGTTGGGAAATCGGTTCCCAGGCTGTTTCGTGGTGCAGCTATAGGGCAGTGCCACTTTTTTTTATTTCAAGGAATCATGATTTAGACAGTACGTAGCTCTATGTCGAGAGAAAATGGGACAATCGTTGTTAGTGGGGTGAGGCCTACGGGGCATCTACACCTCGGGAATTACTTTGGTGCGGTTAGAAATTTTGCCGCTATGCAGACGAGGTTCAACTGCACGTTCTTCATCGCGGATCTGCATTCGCTCACCACGCACCCCACGCCGAGCGGGTTGCAGGGGGCTGTGCGGCAGATTATGGCGGAGTATTTAGCCTGCGGTGTTGACCCGGAGCTGAGTACGATATATGTGCAGAGCGACCTTCCTGAGACTGTTATGCTCTACCTTTTCCTCAATATGAATGCCTACCTTGGGGAGTTGCAGCGTTGCGCCTCCTTCAAGGAGAAGGTGCGGAAAAACCCTAACAACGTGAATGCGGGGCTTTTGACGTACCCTACCTTAATGGCGGCTGACATCCTTATCCATCGTGCCAACTACGTTCCGGTGGGTAAGGACCAGGAGCAGCATCTTGAGATGGCGCGTACGTTCGCCCAGCGATTCAACCGGATGTATGGGGTTGAGCTGTTCCCCG
>JABCPG020000041.1 GCA_013333195.2 Bacteroidia bacterium | reverse complement strand
GGGAGTGACGGCTGAGGCGATGCAGGGAGTGCAGCGGGCCGCGGAGGCGGCGGGCGTGTCGTTGACCGAGGCGGTGCACTCCGCGACGATTAACGATTTTGTAGATTGGTTCAACGTCAATCTTATGAATTATAAGGTTTTAGTGGGGGTGTTTATCGGTTCGATGCTGGCGTTTATGTTTTCGGGTTTGACGATGAACGCGGTGGGGCGCGCGGCGCAGAAGATGGTGGAAGAGGTACGTCGTCAGTTCCGCGAGATAAAAGGGATTTTACAGGGCGAGTCGACGCCGGACTACGAGCGTTGCGTGTCGATATCGACGAAGGCAGCCCAGGTAGAGATGATACTCCCGGCGTCGCTGGCGATATTGATACCGATATGCACGGGTTTGGTATTCGGAGTTGCAGGGGTAATGGGTCTGCTTGTAGGAGGACTCGGGACGGGCTTCGTGATGGCGATATTTATGGCAAATGCCGGTGGTGCGTGGGATAACGCGAAGAAGTACATAGAGGAAGGGAATTTTGGAGGGAAGGGTAGCGATGCCCATAAGGCGGCAGTGACTGGGGATACGGTAGGGGATCCATTCAAGGATACCTCAGGCCCGAGCCTGAATATATTGATAAAGCTAATGAGTATGGTATCTATAGTGATGGCCGGTTTGACGGTTGCCTATAGCATACTCTAGCGTTGCGGCTATAGCATAGAGAGCGGTTAGAGAGGTAACTGGTTTGCACCACGAGGATATGCCCCCAAAGGGGAATCCTCGTGGTGTTTTTATGCAAGAGATCTTGCGGTGCGTGCAGGGGTGGATAGGTGTAGCTGAGATTTTACCTCAGGCTAGGGTAAGGTGGCAGAAGATTGATTTTTTGGGTGGCGCTGCGCGACAAGAAGATTAACAATAGAAGCCCCGTCGAAATTTCTCGATTCGTGTAACGGCTAATGGGCGGGTCGTGGAAGTATTAACTAGAGCTTGCTTCTTGTTTTTTCCCATAGCCATGCGTCGCGCAGGGCGTCGGTTAATGAGAACCGCGGTTGCCAGTGGAGGATTCTATTTGCCTTAGAGATATCTGCCCAGACCGCCTCTGCATCGCCGCTGCGCCGCGGGCCGAATTCGTATGGGACATGGATCCCGGTGGCATCTTGGAAAGAGGTGACGATGTCGAGCACGGATTTCGGCGCGCCGCTGCCCACGTTGATTACATCGAAACGAGGGTTAGTGTCGGTTTGACGCTCCAGGGCTTGCAGCGCTAGGACGTGCGCGCGGGCGAGGTCCGCGACGTGGAAGTAATCGCGTAGCGGAGTGCCATCCGGGGTGTTGTAGTCGTTGCCGAATATTGTAAGTTTCTTCCGTATCCCAACCGCGGTTTGCGTGATGTAGGGGAGTAGGTTCTGCGGTTCGCCCTGGGGAAGCTCGCCGATACGGCCGGAGGGGTACGCGCCGATTGGATTGAAGTAACGGAGCGCAATAGCCGATAGATTGGGATTGGCAGCCAGCGCGTCCTCGATAATACGTTCAGAAAAAAGTTTGGTTGCCCCATACGGCGAGGTTGGAGGTTGTAGGGGTGTTAGCTCCGTGACGGGGAGGTGGGATGGTTGGCCGTAGACCGAGGCAGAGCTGGAGAAGACGAGCCGCGGGCAGTTTGGGCCCATGGCTTTAAGGATTTGCAGGAGGCTACCGATGTTGTTGCCATAGTATTCCAAGGGTTTGCGCACTGATTCTCCGACGGCTTTCAGCGCGGCGAAGTGGATTACGGCGAGGAAGGGAGCATGGGTCTGGAACAGCTTATCCACAAAATGCGGGTTAGCGCAGTCCCCCTGCTCGAATGGGGGAGTAAACCCGCAGAGGGCTTCGATGCCTTCTAGGACTTCGCGCCGTGAGTTGGCAAGGTTATCGACGATAATAGGCGTGTACCCCGCTTCGCAGAGCGCGATGGCAGTGTGCGAACCGATGTACCCGAGGCCACCGGTAAGGAGGATATTCCTAGTAGTCATGCTTACAATGCATTTAGTGAATAATAGTTGCGATGCGTATTACGGAAATATTCTGTTGATGATAGTTTTGGATTTCACAAGGGATGCCCCCGCAGGTCGTTGTACCGCCCTTGATTTTGCCGCCGTTTACCCATAGCGTGCGCAAGTTAGCCTTTTTTAGGATATTGGGTAGGGTTTCGCGATGCTTCTGTAGGCTAGGGTGGGGAAGATGGGGGAGGAATTCCCCTGCTTCCAGAGAAATTTTGGGTGGAGAAGGGGGGTAGTCGTGGTGTGAAGCGGGCTGCTAGCGAGCCAAGAGTGCGTGTCTGGAATTTCTGTAGTAGGTGTATGGTAAAAAGATGTACCTTTGCGCCCTGCGCATGATGGGGTAAGGAAGTCGTGCAGGAAGTGAAGAGAGGGAGAGACACTAAAAAACATACAGATATGAAGTTTGTGGTATCAGCGAGCGTGCTATTGCGGCATCTGACGGATGTGAGCAAAATTATGTCGGCGAAGGTGAATATGTCCATGCTAAACTACGCGGCCTTGACGGTGAGGGATCAGATGTTGACGCTTCGTTACACAGACACGATGCTGACGATCGTAACGCGGTTTCCCTTGGAGGCGATAGAAGAAGAGGGAGAGGTGTGCGTGCCGCTGCGCCTGCTGATGGAATCGGTGAAAGAGACGCCGAATGTGCCGCTCCATTTTGACATTGATGCGGAGCAGAAGACGGCGAAAGTTATTTTTGACGATGGGTTGCGCCAGGGGAATTGGAGCTTTACCGTAGAGCGGATTGAGGAGTATTACGAATTGCCGGAGCTTGACGAGGGGCGCGCGACGCAGGTGGAGATGACGACAGATATTGCTGAGGAAGGTTTGGATAA
Source organism: Bacteroidia bacterium (assembly GCA_013333195.2). GTDB lineage: Bacteria > Bacteroidota > Bacteroidia > Bacteroidales > CAJPTX01 > Bacteroides_D. Next base: position 6,116 of record JABCPG020000041.1, on the reverse strand, counting down.
GACCCTATTCTGCGCGGCGTCGTCGAACGCGAATACGAATCAGATAAACGTGTCGACGGTGCATGTAGAATTCACGCCGGAGGGAGTATGGTTTGCAGCGACGGATCTATTTCGGGTGGGGAGATACGAGAACACAAAGATTCGCCAGGAGACGCGCAGCAGCGTGACGCTCCCGAGCAAGGCGGCGCAGGTGATATCGGCGTTGCTGCCCTCGACGGCGGAGGCGTTGCAAATTTCGTTTGACGATCGGATAGTACTATTTTCGACGCCGTCGATCCAGGTGTACTCGTTGCTGTCGGACAATCGGTTCCCTGAGGTGGAGCAGTTCTTTAAGCAGTCGATAAGCCATGAGGTGGTTGTGAATACGCGGTTGCTGCTGGATTCGGTTCGTCAGCTAGCGCCCTTTTCGACCCCGTCGACGATGAACGCGCGCTACGCGTTCAGCAATTCTATGATAGAGCTTGAGGCGTACAGCGAGACCTACGAGGCGTCGGCGAAGCAAGTGATAGCGTGTGAGTATAGCGGTGGGGCTTTTACAATTATGCTGAGTATCCCGTTGCTATCCGAGTCGCTTTCCAAGATGTCGTCGCAGGAGGTGAAGCTTCAATTCGATGAGTATGGTCGATTCGTGCTGATTCGGCCGGCGCAACCGGAGGCGGAAGAGGTAGACTACGCGATATACGTATCGGCGATGCTGCAATAGGGATGATAGTTGGGAGGACAGGCGATGTTAAGACTAGAGCGGGCGCTGGTGAGCTTCGATTTGGAGACGACGGGTTTGGACGTAGGGAAGGATCGGATTGTGGAGATTGGGATGGTGCGTGTGGAGCGCGATGGGACGCGTAGCGAGTGGGTGCAGCGTGTAAATCCGGGGATTCCGATTCCGCGCGAGGCGACGGCGGTTCATGGGATTCGGGATGAGGATGTGCGCGAGATGCCGAGGTTTTCGGAGGTGGCGTCGACAGTGGTGGAAATGATGGCGGATGCGGATTTGGCTGGTTACAATTCGAATCGTTTCGATGTGCCGATGCTGGCCGAAGAGCTCCTGCGCGCCGGGTATCCATTCGACATGTCGGACCGTAGATGCGTGGATGCCATGGTGATATTTATGAAGCATGAGGAGCGAACGCTGGAAGCGGCCATGCGCTTCTATTGCGGCAAGGAGATTCCGAAGGCGCATTGCGCGCTGGACGATGCGCGCGCGGCGCTGGATGTGCTTTACGCCGAGGTGGAGCGTTACGACGATTTGTCGGGGGATATGGAGTCGCTGGCGAAGTACAGCGAACAGCGTAAGACGGCAGATTTTGCGGGGAAGTTGCTGTACGATGCGCAGGGGGAGGTTGTGCTTAGCTTCGGTAAATATAGAAATCGTCGGATAAAGGATTTGATAAAGGAGGATGTCGGGTATCTGCATTGGATGCTTGGTGATGAGTTCCCGGAGTATACAAAGCATGTGATTTCGCGGATGCTGGAAGCTGAGAGGGGGTAGAGTTGGTGCGAGAGGGTGCGCGTGCGCATTCGCCGCGGAGATGGGGAGAGGAGGCGGGGGAGGGAGATAGAAGAATTGTGAAGAAATGATTACCTTTGCGCGTAGAGGTTGCTGTTTTGATGCATGGGGGATGAAAGCGCGAGCAGAAGTAGGATTGTAGAGAAAAGGGTATGGGTAAGGGTATAGCCATCTTCGTGTATGGTATAGTGGTGCTATTCTTGGGAGTGCTGCGGGGGGATGCCGTGAGCGTGGTGCAGCTTGTGGATCGGAAGGTGAAGGCAGGCGAGGAGTTTGAGGTGGTGGTGACGGTTCGGAAGGGGGATTTGGAGAGTTTTGCACGCTATGAGGTTGATTTGCCGCGCGGGCTGACAGCGGTGCGGGGCGCGAGCGCGAATAGCGCGTATTCATTCGATGGGCAGCGGGTTCGGTTTGTGTGGTTGCGTTTGCCCGGTGAAGAGAAGGTGGAGGTGCGCTACGCGGTTCGTGTGGATGAGCGGATGATGGGGCGGTTCAAGCTGGGTGGTAGTTTCGATTACATATCCTCGAATTCGCGCCAGCGGGCTGAGGTGAATGTAGAGACCATTACGGTGGAGCCTTCCCCGCAGGTGTCCCCTTCGAAGCGATTGGATATCGAGGAGTACCAGCGTAGCGTGCCGGCGCAGCGTCCGCTAGACATGCGTGAGCTTTCGGTGCGTTGTATCCGCGAGACCCCGCGGATTTTGGCACCAGGCCCTGACCGTGTGGTTCGTCTGCTCGTGAATAGGGGCGAGGTAGAGAGTTTTGCCAAGATAGAGGAGCGTGTGCCGTCGGGTTATGGCGTTGAATCGATGGAGAAGCGAGGTGCACAATTTTCGTTCGAGCGTGGAGTTGTGAGCTTTATGTGGTCGCAATTGCCCCCCGATAAGTCGTTTGTGGTGTCGTATCGGTTGGTACCAAATGATGGCCAGGAGCATGGAGTTCCCAAGATAGAAGGTTCTTTTTCGTTCATACTGGATGGTGTTACCCGGGTGATTGCGGTGTCGGAGCGTGATGCGCAGATGGAGAATATGTCGGTGAAGGAGCTTGAGCAGCTTGTGAGTAGTACCCCTTTGCGGGTGCCGTCTGGCGCGGTTCAGCGAGGTGAGGCGGTTCGTGGAGGAACGCGGGGGGCCGAGGGAGCAGGGGGGGGGGGAGAGGAGATACCGGTTCGGTACGCGCCGATAGTTGCGGAGAAGCGTCGTGGCGGCGCGCGCCCGGTGTCGATGGATGCGTATCTACTAGCGCCCGAGGAGGGGGTGTACTATCGGGTGCAGCTGGCGGCGGGGCATCGCCCGATAGATATAGAGCGTTACTTCCGTAAGCGATCGTTGCGTGCGGATGTGCGGACGGAGCGTCATGAGGGGTGGTATAAATATTCGGTGGGATCCTTTCGGGAATATAAGGAGGCGCGAGACTACCGGACGCAGGTATGGAGTACGACGCCGATACGGGATGCGTTTGTGGCGGCGTATAACAATGGCCGCCGGATAACGGTGCAAGAAGCGCTGATGATAACCTCTCAAAAGTGGTATAAATAGCGGGCCTCGATGGAGTTTGGAGACAAAAGAGTAGTTGCGCGTAGGATGAGCGTTCGCAAGATACTTCAGCGAGTTTTGCTGCCGTTGGTGGTGCTACTGGTATTTCCAGTAGCGCTTTGGGCACAGGATGTAGAGGATTACTACGCCAGGATGCTTGAGGAGGAGGTGGAGGTGGTAAATCCGGTGAAGCGTCCCGTGATTTCGGCGGGGGTGGGCGTGACGCACTTTATTGGGGAGGTGGGTTACACGGGAGACAATCTGATGCTGGGTTCGTGGGCGGCGAGGCTAAACGTGTCGACCCTGATAGGAAAGGCGAAGCAGACGAAGCTGAACGTGTTCATGCTGTACGGGATGCTTGAAGGTATTGACTACAAGCAGTCGTTGCCGTTGAACACGAAGCTATTGAATTTGACGGAGGAGCGTTGGTTTCCGAATGCGTCGTTCCAAACGCAGATATACGAGCTGGGAGTGAGCGTGGAGTACAATTTTTGGCATATTTTTGGGAAGGAGAAGACTGTGAAGCCGTACGTGTCGTTGGGAGCGGGATTGCTTATATTCACGCCGAAGGCGAACTACATGAATTCAGACCGTGAATTTTACCATTTTTGGTCGGACGGTACGGTGCGAATGGCGCCGGAGGGGACGGTGGGCGCGGAGCCGGTGCGAATGGATAGGGTATTCGAGACCGATATGAAGAAGGCGAATATCTGGCGCTTGAACAATATTCCGCCGCTGACGGCGGTGATACCGCTGGAGGTAGGAGTGGATTTCAACATTTCGGATCGGGTTGCGCTTAGAGCGTTCACCTCATTGCACTACACGCTGACCGATATGCTAGATGGGTTGAGTCCCGCGGTTGCGAAGTTTTACGATGGTGCAGTTTGGTCGACCAAGGCGCACGACATGTATATGTACACGGGGCTGTCGTTTAGTTTTGACTTCTTTTCGGAGGCGGAGTCGTTCATTGTGGATAAAGCGTTTGCGAACATAGCGGATTTTGATTACGAGGTGTTTTTCTCCGACCAGGACAATGATGGCGTGGTAGATAGGCTTGACGAATGCCCTGATACGCCGGAGGGAGTTGCAGTAGACTCTGTTGGTTGCCCGTTGGATAGTGACCGGGATGGGATTCCGGACTACCTGGATCAGGAGGCCAATACGCCGGTGGGTCAGCCTGTGAATGAGCGTGGACAGTCGCTGGATGAGAAGGGAATGACCCTTCCGGTAGGCGAGGGAGAGGCGGTGCTTCGTAAGAATGTGCGGTTGAATCCGGTGTCGCCCCAGTGGTCGAGGCGGTACGATTTTCAGGGCAAGGAGCTCCCGGAGCGTTTGCGTTCGGCGGATTTGGATGGGGATGGTACGATAACGTTCGAAGAGGTGATAAGGGCAGTGGATGATTACTTTTCGGGGAGTAGCCAGCTTACGCCGGCGGATATATACGAGTTGAATGCGTTTTTCTTTACGCAATAGGTGAGAGGCGCGGGGCAGAAAAGTGGAGATGCATTAGCTGCGGGAACGTAAAGGAAGCGAAGTCGGGAAAAAGGAAAAAAAGAGGAAAGAGAGGCAAATGATGGAAAAGGTGCGAGCGAAGTATATGGGTGGGTTGCGTGTAGAGGCGACGCACGTGCGTTCTGGCGCGACGTTGCTGACGGATGCTCCTGTGGATAATCATGGTCAGGGGCGTTCATTCTCACCGACGGATTTGCTGTGCACGGCGGCGGCGGCGTGTATGCTGACGATTATGGGCGTTGCGGCGGAAGCGCACGGATTTAGTATAGAAGGGGTGACCGTAGAAGGGACGAAAGAGATGGGGACCGAGCCTCGCAGGATTACAAAGCTGACGTTCGTTGTGGATATGCGCGGATTGCATTTAGAGGATAAATTTAGGAAGATAGTGGAGCGCAGCGCGATGACGTGCCCTGTGATGCAGAGTTTGAATCCTTCGATGGAGAAGGAGGTTCGGTTCGTCTATGAATAGCCGGTGGATGTAAAGGAGAAAGGGAAAAAGCGATGTCGAAGCAAAATGAGATGCCAGTGGCAATGAACAATGTGAGCCAGATAAGCGTCGGGACGGAGATAAAGGGAGACATTCTGTGTGGCGGAGATTTGCGGATAGATGGTAAGGTAGAGGGTAAGGTGCATGTGAAGGGGAAGATGGTGATAGGAGCGAGCGGGCGCGTGGATGGCGAGGTGACGTGCAGGAACGGAGATATATCAGGCGGGATGAAGGGTAAGATAGAGGTTCAGGAATTGCTGGCGCTGAAGTCGACCTCGACGTTTGAGGGAGACGTTTCGACGAAGCGTTTAAGCATAGAGCCGGGGAGTATATTCAGCGGGACGTGCAAGATGGGTGAGAGTCGATCAGGGGCGTTAGCCGAAGGGTAGCGAATGCGAATGGGAGAAGTTGTGGAGTTGCGGTCGGGCGGGTCGTTCTCTCCGTTTCGTTACGTGTTGTGGTGTTTTTTGCTGTTTGGTTTGACGGGCGTTTTGCTGGGAGTGCTTTTTGGGAGTGGGGTGCTTGATGGTTACTTTTGGGCACTGCCTCTGTTCGTTGCATTTTATGGAGCCGTTGGGGTAGGCTCGGGGCTATTATTGCGAAAACTAATGTGGACGAGATCGGCCAGGATGCAGTCGATGATGCTGCTGATATCGCTTGGGCGTCTGCTCGTTGTGGTGGCGGTGGCGGTGCTAGGCCTGTGGCAATTCCCGGAGAGCCGAAAGAGTTTTTTAGTGGTAGTAGGGGTATGCTACGTTGAGGCAGTTGCGGTGTCATTGGTGCCGGCGCTACGTGGTAGGGGTGTAGGACAAGGAAGGTTGAACGAAGGAAAAAAGTGAAGTTATGTCGGTGGAAGGACGCACGCGCGTAGTGACCACGCGGACGCTGCAGCAGATGAAAGAGCGTGGAGAGCGGATAGCGATGCTGACGAGCTACGACTATTCGATGGCTCAAATAGTGGATGCGGCGGGTATAGATGTGGTGCTGGTTGGTGATTCGGCGTCGAATGTGATGGCAGGGTATGAGAGTACGTTACGGATAACGTTGGACCAAATGATCTACCATGCGACCTCTG
>JABCPG020000040.1 GCA_013333195.2 Bacteroidia bacterium | reverse complement strand
GAGAGCGCGCCGTTGCCGTTTGGGGTGCCGCGCGAGAAGTATTGGGAGGGGGTAAACGACCGGGTGAGCGTGGAAAGCCTGCTGGATAAGGCCGTATCGCTCGGCGACGCGATGGATTTTGTGCTTAGCGATGACCCACGCACGAAGCTTCCCAGCCGGTACGCTGGGGAGGATCCCATCTCTTTTTTCCCCACCAATAGGGTCTTCCAAACCTACGATCGGGAGAGGATGAAGGCGACCTACCCTGCGCAGTTCACCGATTCGCTGGGGGCTGGAATAGAGTACGAGCTGCCGGAGGGGGGCATGTATAAGAATGGTTTTCTCGTGTATGGGCTGGTCAATGGGAACAAGTGGGCGCGGCCGCTATACTTCTCGCCGATGATGCCGGAGGATATGATGTGGGGGTTGAATAGGCATTTCGCGCGATGCGGGTTGGTGCAAGGGGTGGAGCCGGTGACGCACGATGCGGGGGTGCCGATGGTGGATACGGCGGCATCGTGGAGGGATTTGATGGAGCTATACAGCTACCGGAGCATTGCGGATAGCGGAGTGTACATCGATGAAACGTGCCGTCGGATGCTGCCCTTCTACGTGTCAGCATTCGCGGAGACGGCCCGGGCGCTGTATGCGTACGGGCAGAGGGATAGAGCCTGGGCCTTGGTGCAGAAGGTGTTTGAGGCGGTGCCGCCGCGCGCCGCGGGTTGGAGCTACGAGTGGATCGATTTGGTTGCGCTGTGCTTCGATCTGGGCAATCGGGACGCGGGGCATGCCGCGCTCATGGGTTTTGCAAAGGAGAACATCGAAACGTTAGCTTTTGAGCAGCGGTTGCGCCCTGGCTTGCAGGGGGTATCAACCACTGAGATTAGTTTGGCATATTCTTTGCTTGGCGCGCTGCATAGGGTCGCTGCGCGCTATGGCGATAGCGAAGCGCAGGCTGCGATTGAGGCGGTGCTGGAGTAGGGTGGTGCGTGAGGCTGATGTCTCGGCGGGCTGCGCAGAAGATATGCCAGAGGGAGATGATGATTATCAAGAATTTGACGCCTCCACGATGTATTCAATGTCTGATGCCGCAGTTCACATGGCGGGTAGCAGATGCGTGTGGAGAGCTTTTCTTAACTTTCGACGATGGTCCCACTCCCGGGGTGACGGAGTGGGTGCTTGATGAGCTGCGACGTGTAGGCGCTAAGGCCACCTTTTTTTGCATTGGTCATAACGCGGAGCGCTTCCCGGGGTTGCTGGCGCGGATTGTTGCTGAAGGGCACGCCGTGGGGAATCATACCTATTCCCATCTATCGGGCTATGGGTGTTCGGTGGAGCGTTACGTGGGTGATGTCGCGCTGGCGGCAGAGGTGCTAGGGCAGACCAAGCTGTTCAGGCCTCCCTACGGGCGCATTACTCCGCGCGAGCTTCGCGCGTTGCGCGGGCTGGGCTTCGAGGTGGTGCTGTGGAGCAGGTTGAGTATGGATTATAGCGCTAGGGTTTCTCCGAGCGAGACGTTCCGTTTTTCTACGGAGGATATTCGTGATGGGGATGTGCTGGCGTTTCATGATAGCTACAGGGCTGAGGCGCGGTTGCGTTTTGCGTTGCCGAGGGCTTTGCAGCTATTGAAGGAACGGGGTTTTCGCTTCTCCACGCTGCGGGAGCAGCGCTGCGCGCGTGCGTTGCTGCGTGACGAGGCTGATGTTTCGGTTAGCCCATTGCGGTGGGCGCGCGGAGGGTTGGCGAGGAGCGCGGCGTTGAAAGAAAGGTGAAGGCAGGGCGTATGCGACGTGGTTTTTTGCGGTGGTGCGGGATATGGGCGATGCTGGGCGTGTCGGTGGCCACGAATGTCGATGATGCGCAGGGGCAGACGCTAACGCTCGCGGCGTGCCATGCGCGGATTGATTCGGGGTATCCGCTTGTGAGGCAAGAGGCACTGGTGCGCCGCGCGGCGGAGGAGCATCGCAAAAGTTCGTTAATGGCGTACGTGCCGCAGCTCTCGGTGGGGGGGAAGGCAACGTATCAGAGCGATGTGACGCGGGTTGAGCTCGGTCTGCCGAAGCTGTTTGGGTGGATGGCTTTCGAGCTTCCCGCGCCGCGCAAGGATCAGTACCAGCTGTATGCAGACGTGACGCAAGTGGTGTGGGATGGGGGTGGGAATCGGGCGAAATCGCGCATAGTGCAGGCTGAAAGCGAGGTGGGCGTGCAGCGGGTGCGGGTGCAGCTGGAGCAGCTGCATGAGCGGGTTGACGATTTGTATTTCACGCTGCTGCTGCTCGATCGGCGCCTGGAGGTGCATATGCTGCTTGAGCAGGAACTGAAGCGCCAGCTTAAGCGCGTGCAGGCTTACGAATCCAACGGTGTGGCCAACGCGACGGACGTTGCAATTGTTAAAGTGGAGCAGCATAGGGCGGAGCAGGGCCGTGTAGAGCTAGAGGCGGCGCGAGAGGCATCGGCGCGCGCGCTGGAGGCGCTCATCGATGCGCCGGTGCGGGGGCGTGGGCTCGAGGCGCCGCCTGTGCCGGAGGTGTTCGGGGGTGGCGGGGAGGAGTACGTCTCGCCGGAGATGGATTTGCTCCGGGCGCAGGTTGTGTTGGCAGATGAGAATGCGCGGGCAGTGAATGTAAAGCTCTACCCCACGCTGTTCCTCTTTTTCCGGGGAGGATGGGGGAACCCAGGATTGAACATGATGGAAGACAAGTTCCGGTGGTACTACTACGCGGGCGTGCAGTTCTCGTGGAATTTCGGTTCGCTATACGATTATAAGCAGATGCTACGCTCGACCCATTTGACCTCGCAATCGTATCGAATTGGCGAAGAATCGTTTGAACGTACGCTACGGGCGCAGGGCGAATCGCAGCGGGCGCAGTTGGGCCAATACGATAGGCTTCTGGCGGAGGATGCGAAGATAATTGCGCTCCGGCGGGAGATAGTCGCCGCGAAGGAGAAGCAGGTGGAAAATGGGGCGGCGACGGTGCTAGAGCTTATGGAGGCGGTGCGCGCGGTGCAGGAAGAGGAGCAGAGGCGGGCGGTGCACGAGGTGGAGAAGTTGAAGGCCGCGTATAGGCTATCGCGAATGGTGGCGCGGGCGGTTGAAAAATAGGAGAAAGAAAGATGCAGGAGTTGCGAGGGGGGGTGGTGTGGGCGTTGGTAGGGATGCTGGTGCTGGGCGGGTGTCGCGCCAAGGTGGAACGCTACGTGGCGACGGGCGCCTTTGAGGCGCATGAGGTGCTGGTGTCGTCGGAGGCCAATGGGCGGGTCGTATCGTGGCGAGGCCAAGAGGGTGTTGCGGTTCGTGCGGGGGAAGTGGTGGGGGTGGTTGATTCCACGCAGCTCTACTTGCAGATGCTATCGTTGCGTCAGCGCGTGCAGGGCGCGCGGTTGTCAACGACGGATATCGTAACGCAAACCGAGGCTCTGGAGCAGCAATTGGCAATGCTACGAAGCGAGCGGGAGCGCACGTTGCGGCTGGTGGAGTCGCACGCGGCGAATCAGAAGCAACTCGACGATCTCGACGCGCAGCTCGCGATCGTGTCGAGCCAGAAGCGGGCGTTGCAATCGAAGATAGCGCAGGGTAACCGGCAGGTGGATGCGCAGAGCACGGCGTTAGAGATTCAGGTGGCTCAACTCGAGGATGCGATTTCCAAGTGCGTGCTACGTAGCCCCATAGATGGTGTAATTTTGCAGAGTTTCATAGATCGTGGTGAGTTAGCGGTGGCCGGGCACCCCCTTTTCACGGTTGGTCAGCTCGACACGATGACGCTGCGGGCCTACGTGCCCTACTCGGCGCTCACGCGGATGAAGTTGGGCGATAGCGTCGCGGTGTTCGTTGACAGGGGTAAGGGGGAAATGGCGGGTTACGGTGGCGTGGTGCGTTGGCTCTCCTCGAGGGCAGAATTCACGCCGAAGGCTGTGCAGACTAAGGATGAGCGTGAGAATTTGATGTACGCCGTGAAGGTGTCCGTGCCCAACGATGGGCTGCTGAAAGTGGGGATGTACGGCGAGGTGCGTTTGGCATACTAGCTGTGTAGCGATGGGCGAGACGATGGTGCGCGGGGAGGATTTGTGGAAGAACTACCGCAGCGTTTCCGGGACGAGCGTTGGGCGCGGCGTCGGTGGGGCGGGTGGAGGTGTGAGCTTCAGCGTGGCGCGGGGTGAGGTGTTCGGGCTCATAGGCGCCGACGGGGCGGGGAAGACTACCCTAATACGGCTTCTGGCCACATTGCTGATGCCGGATGGGGGGCGAGCCACAATCAATGGCTGGGATTTGGTACGTGATTACCGTGAGATCCGGGGGCACATCGGCTACATGCCGGGCGTGTTTTCCCTGTACTCTGACCTTTCGGTTGGTGAGAATCTGCGTTTCTTCGCCACGCTGTACAACGCGCGGCTGCGCGATAACTTTAAGCTCATCCAGGACATATACGCGCAAATTGCGCCCTTCCGGGAGCGTAAGGCGTACGCGCTTTCGGGCGGTATGAAGCAGAAGCTGGCGTTGTGCTGCGCGTTGATCCATGCGCCTTTGCTGCTGCTGCTCGACGAGCCTACGACCGGGGTGGATCCCGTGTCGCGCGATGAGCTGTGGTCAAGCCTGCGGCGCTTGGCGCGGGCGAATGGGGTGACGGTGGTGGTGTCCACGGCGTATATGGATGAGGCCGGTCTGTGCGATAGGATCGCGTTGATGCGTGAGGGACGGCTCTTTATGCTTGACACTCCGGCTGGTATATGCGCACGGCATACCGATCCCCTTTTTAGCGTAGTTGGCCCCGATATGAATGGTTTGCTCAACGTGGTGAGGGGCTTCCCATTCGTGCGTCGTGTAATTGCTTTTGGCGATACGCACCATGTGACGCTCTTCGCGGGGCATGGTTACGACGAACTGGCGGAGGCACTCGTGGGGAAGGGGTGTGGCGCAGTGACGATTAGGCGGATAGCCCCAAGCGTGGAGGATAGTTTTATGGCATTTGCGGGGGAGGAGGCATAGCCATGGCAGGAGTGAGTGATGCGACGCTTCGCGCGGGACGGCGGGAAGATGCGGATGAGGTAATACGCGTGGAGGGGTTGACCTAGCGCTACGGTAAGTTTACGGCTGTGGACCATATAAGCTTCTCCGTGCGTCGGGGAGAGGTGTTCGGCTTCCTAGGGGCTAACGGCGCAGGGAAGACAACGGCGATGAAGATGCTGAGCGGCATTGTGAAGCCCACGGAAGGGAGGGGATTCGTGGCGGGCATGGATATACTAACCCAGCACGAGCGTATAAAGGGCAGGATAGGCTACATGATGCAGAAATTTTCGCTCTACGAGGATTTGACGGTGCGTGAGAATATACAGCTCTTCGCGGGGATCTACGGGATGGGGCGTAGGGCCATCGCGGCGAAGCGTAAGGTGCTGCTCGAGGAACTTAATTTCGTGGAGCATGAAGATACGCTGGTGCGGGAGTTGCCGCTGGGGTGGAAGCAGAAGTTGGCGTTTTCGG
>JABCPG020000039.1 GCA_013333195.2 Bacteroidia bacterium | reverse complement strand
GGGGTTAGAATCGACGCGGTGGTTAATAATCGCTTGCTGCAAAATATTTTTTTCAAAAATTCTCCGCTGCACGATGGGGCGCTGATCATTTCGCAGGATAGGATCCAGGCGGTGCAATGCATCCTGCCGCTTACCGACAACCCGGCTGTGGCCAAACGTCTTGGGCTTCGCCATCGGGCCGCGCTGGGGCTCACGGAACGCACGGACGCGCTGGTGTTAGTGGTTTCGGAGGAGACGGGGGCCGTGAGCGCCGTCGAGAATGGCGAAATTAAGGAGGCGCTCGACGAATCGGCGCTGCGCCGGGTGCTCTCGCGAAATCTGTAGGCTATTTATCGGGAAGTAGTCGGCTCGCCGCGAATGTAAATTGCTTGCTAAAGCGTTTTTTATTACCTTTGCACGCGGGAGGGAACGCGCTACCTACTATGTTTTCAATCTATTGTAAGGAGCTTTCGAGCTTTTTCAGCACGCTCACGGGGTATCTCGCGGGTGCCGTATTTCTGGTTGTGGTGGGACTGCTCATGTGGGTATTCCCATCGCAGTGGAACGTGCTCAGCACGGGCGTGGCCTCCGCGGGTACGCTTTTCGTGCTTGCGCCTTGGGTATTCCTCTTTTTGGTGCCGGCGGTCACTATGCGCCTATTTTCTGATGAGCTGCGCGAGGGGACGCTACCTCTGCTGCTGTCGCGCCCGCTGTCGCTCTGGGACATTGTGCTGGGAAAATTTTGCGCGGCGGTGACGCTCTGCGTGCTGACGCTCCTACCCACGGTAATATATCTGGCTTCGCTCTCTTGGCTATCCTCATCGCCTGATGCCATTGATTGGGGGGCAACGATTACTAGCTACCTTGGGCTACTGCTGCTCGCGGCGGTGTACTCGGCGATTGGCCTCTTCACCTCTTCGCTCACCTCCAACGCGCTGGTGGCGTTTTTGCTAGCTGCGCTCATCGCCGTGGCCGCGTACGTTGGCTTCGAGGGAATCGCGCTGCTTCCCTCCTTGCAGGGGGTGGAGTATTTGGTGGTGAACCTCGGCATCGCCGAGCATTACAAATCGATACAGCGCGGGGTTATCGATACGCGCGACGTTGTATATTTCGTTGCTTTCATCGCCTTGGCGCTTGCTGCCGCACGCGCAAGGCTAGCTAAACTACGCGCATGAAACGAACTGTAGGGGATCGGATGGCTGCCCTTCGTGGCGCGGTGAAGCGATGGTTGCAGCGTAGCGCGCTGCCCGCGGTGGTGGTAATCGCGGGACTGGCCTTCCTTGGCCAATTCTACTCCTGGCGCTTCGATCTCACTGACGACCATCGCTACACGCTCTCCCCATTCACCCTCCGCACGATCGGCAGGGCGCACCAGCCCATTTACGTTACGTGCTACCTCGGCGGTACGCTCCCGCTGGAGTTCGCCCGTCTGCGTAGCGGGGTGCAGGACCTTTTGCAGGAGTATCAGTACGCGAGCCGCTACCGCGTGGAGTTCAAATTCCAAAATCCGAACGGGGAGGCCGATCCCCGCGTGCGCGAGGCCTTCCGTGGGAAGCTCATCGAGCGTGGCGTGCGCCCCTTAACGGTGCAGGTGCAGTCGGCCCAGGGAAGCGCGGAGGAAACCTTGATTTTTCCCGCGCTGTCGATCGGCTACGCCGGGCGAGCCGTCACGCTGAACATCCTCGAGCCCAATGCGTCGCTATCGAGCGATGATATAATCGATCAGTCGCTGCAAACGCTCGAGTATGGTATTACCGCTGCCATTGATCAGCTCTTGGCGGAACATTTTCCCCGCGTGGCAATTCTACAGGGGCATGGGGAGCTGCCCCCCATGCATTGCGTGGGGCTAGCGCAGGCGCTGTCGAAGCGTTTCGCCGTGGAGCGGCGCGTGTTTCCTCAGCGCGTGGGGGATTTGGATTCCTTTCGCATAGTGATCTGCGCGGACCCCACGCAGCCGTTTTCGGAACGCGAGAAGCTTACTATCGATCAGTACCTCATGCGGGGGGGGCGTTTGATGCTGCTCCAGAGCGCGGTGGGGGTGGAGATGGATTCCCTGATGAAGGGGGAGAGCACCGTGGCGTTGCCGCGCTCCACGAATCTTGAGGATTTACTTTTCCGCTACGGGGTGCGTTTGAATTCCGTGGTTATACAGGATGCGCAGTGCGCGTTGATACCTGTAAATACCGCGTTGGCCAACCAGCCGGCGCGGTTCACCCCTCGCCCCTGGCTCTACTACCCATTGCTCACGCCGGAGGCTGGCTCTAGCATTACGCGGGGTGTGAACGTTGTGTATAGCCGTTTTCCCTCCCCCATAGATTTAGTGGGCGATTACGATAGCCTGCGCGCAGTGCCGTTGCTGCGCTCCTCGGCTTCCAGCAGGGTGCTTGAAACGCCGCGGGTGGTGTCGCTCGCCGAGGTGGCAACTCCGCCCCCCTCGTGGCAGCTACAGCAGGGAGGAAAGCTTGTTGGGGTGCTTCTCGACGGGCGGTTGCCCTCCGGGTTTACCAATCGCCCCTTGGCGGCCATTGCTCCAGGTGAGCATTTCGATTTTATGCCGAGCTCGAAGCCAACGCGGATCGCCATTTTTGCCGATGGGTCGATTGCGCGTAACGAGCTCGTCCTGCGGCAGGGGCAGTCTACCCCCACCCCGTTAGGGTACGATCGCTACACCCAGCACACGTTCGGAAACGCTGAGCTGCGGGCCAATGTGGCCCTTGCCCGCGATGGGCAGGATGCGCTACTCGCGCTGCGTAATCGGACGATAGCATCGCGCCGGCTCGATCTCCCGCGATTGGCTGGCCGCCGAACGGCATTTCTACTCATCAACGTGGCGCTCCCGCCCCTCCTCCTGATCATTGGAGGGTGTATCTATGCCTGGCGTAGAAAGGTGCGGTACGCGCGTCGGCCAAAATCTAATTCGTAGCGGCATGGGGGCGCAATCGTATGAGAGTAAGAGCAATGCGCTCCCCGCGGCGGGGAAGGCGGACGACGCGGAACGGCTGTGGACGGCCCTGAAGAGGGATTTTGAGATTTTCCTTCGTGTCGAAAACAGGATGTCGAGCAATTCGGTGGAGGCGTACATGCACGATGTGAGCCTTTTGGCAGACTACGCGATCGCGCGGCAAATAGCCCCAACGCAGGTCACCACCAGGGATATTGAGACGCTTCTCCGTGAGCTGGGGGAGGATGATGCGCTTGGCCCAAGGTCGCAGGCGCGACTTTTGTCGGGCGTGCGCAAGTTTTTCCACTACCTGACGTTCATTGATGCAGTCGGTGATGATCCCACGAGCCTCATCGATCCCCCGAAGCTCGGCCAGCATTTGCCGGAAGTGCTTTCGGTGGAAGAGGTGAACGCCATGGAGGCGGCCATCGATCTATCCTCCCCGCTTGGGCATCGTAATTTGGCCATTGTGGAGGTGCTTTTTAGCTGTGGGCTTCGCGTGAGCGAGCTATGCGCCCTGCGCATGTCGCGGATCTTTTGGCAGGAGGGGTTTATCCGTGTTATCGGAAAGGGGAATAAGGAGAGGCTTGTGCCGATAGGCGATGTGGCGCTGCACGATATCCAAAATTATCTGACGCAGCGTCGAGGCTGGCGGAAGGTACCCGCGAATGAGGATACGCTCTTTGTGAGCCAGCAGGGGAAACCCATCAGCCGCGTCATGGTTTTTTACATCGTGCGGGATCTAGTGGCGAAGGCAGGCATTCGTAAGCCCGTAAGCCCCCATACGCTACGCCATAGCTTCGCCACGGAGCTGGTGCGGGGGGGCGCTGACCTGCGCGTGGTGCAAGCCATGCTGGGGCATGAATCCATAGTGACCACTGAGATGTACACGCACCTGTCCAGGGAGCACCTGCGCGAGGCGCTGATGAAGTACCATCCCCGCGGTGAGCGTAAGTAGCAGCGGGGCGAATGGGTAGGGTCATGGCAATGCGATAGAAAGGAGTGTGACAATGAAGCGGGATGTGCCGGTGAATATCTACATTGTGGATTCCATATCGACCTATGAGCGAGAGCTTTACAGCACGCTATCGCCGTATCTTAACATCTCCGTACGCCGCTTCCTCACGGGGGAGCTGTTCATCGAGTATATGAAGGAGCATGGGGTCCCCTCGCGGCGGGTGCACATCGCTATAGTGGCATTCCAACATGTTTCGGCCTTAGAGTACGTGATGAATGGGCTGGAGATTCTGGAAGTGGCGAAGCGGGTTTCGCCCCGCATTAATGTTATTATGGTGGGGCAACAGGAGGATTTAGAGTTTGGGGTTCAGGCCCACAGCGCGGGTGCTTTTGGGGTGGTGAGGTACACCCAATGCACGAGCCTTCAACTTTTCGTGCTCATATTGCGCATAGTCGGCCCGTTGCGAAAAGAGATACGGGTGAAGCAGCTCGTGTCGATCGTCTTGGAATTGGCTATCTCTGTT
>JABCPG020000038.1 GCA_013333195.2 Bacteroidia bacterium | reverse complement strand
CCTGCGGTATCCCCGCCACCACTGCACCGCTATGCACCCTGCAGTGGCGCCCCAGGCGTGCCCCATCCAGTATCACCCCATGCGGACCAACCCACGTCCCCTCCCCAATCTCCACATCGCCCCCCACATACGCAAACGCCTCTATCGTTACCCCCTCACCCAGCCGCGCATCAGGGTGAACGTACGCCAACTCGCTTATTGCCATTACCTCCAACGTTTATTGCTTTTTCGATATCTGTGCCATCAAATCTCCTTCCGCCACCAGCGCGCTCCCCACGAATGCCTCCCCCCGCATGTTCGCGATACCTCTGCGTATCGGCCCCTGCAACGTTAGCCTAAACGCCAGCGTATCGCCAGGCACTACCTTTTGCCTAAAGCGTACATTATCTATGCGCAAAAAGTATGTCAAGTAGTTCTCCGGATCCGGCACGGTGCTCAGAACCAATATGCCTCCCACCTGCGCCATCGCCTCCACCTGAAGCACCCCGGGCATCACCGGGGCCCCCGGGAAATGGCCAACAAAGAAACCTTCATTCATCGTCACGTTCTTCACCCCAATAACCTCTGTCTCCGTGAGCGACATAATCTTATCCACCAGCAAGAAAGGCGGCCGATGCGGTAGTAAGCTCTGAATGGCCACAACATCCATCCGAGGCGTCGCGCTCAAATCTAAACACGGCACTCCCTGCTTCTTCTGCAACTCTAGCATCTCCTTACGCACAAGCCGCGCAAACGATGTATTCGCTGCGTGTCCCGGCCGACGCGCCACCACATGGCCCCGAATCCGCTGACCTATAAGTGCCAAATCACCTAGCAAATCCAAAAGTTTATGGCGGGCAGGTTCATTGCCGCTACGGAGCGGCGGATTGCACAGAAATCCCTGCTCATCCGCCCTTACGTGATCTACGCCGAACAGCTCCGCGAGGCTATCCAACTCTGCCTGCGGCACCTTCTCGTCAATCACCACAATCGCATTCGCAAGGTCGCCTCCCTTAATCAAGTTTTGGCGACGCATCGCGCCTATCTCGCTCAGAAAGGAGAACGTACGGCAGGGGGCTATCCCCTCTACGTACTCGTCCCCCTCATTGTAGCTCGCGTACTGATGGCGCAAAAGCTCCGACTTGTAATCCACAAGCACATCCACGCTGTAGTCAGGACTAGGGTACACATCGAGTTGCACACCGCGCGCCGAGTCCACGTACGTCACGCGTTGCTGCACCGCAAAGTACTGTCGCGCCGCATCCTGCGCCTTCAAACCCACCCGCTCGATCGCCTCGCAAAACGGTTTCGCACTCCCATCCAGAATCGGGATTTCCTCCCCCTCAATCTTCACCAGCGCGTTGTCCACCCCCAACGTCCACAGCGCCGATAGCAAATGCTCCACCGTCGCCACCTTAGCCTCTCCATCGCCCAGCGTCGTCCCGCGCGACGTATCGACCACCCTATCCGCCAATGCGGCTATGCAAGGAGCACCCGGCAAATCCACCCGTGAAAATACGATCCCATGGTTCTCCGCCGCGGGGCATACCGTCATCTTCACCCTTGCCCCGCTATGGATCCCCACGCCCTCAAACTTAATCTCCTGCGCTAACGTTTGCTGCTGCTCCGACATACCTTTATTCATCCTGATTTTTTATACTCCCTTCACACGTCTTACCTTCGCAAAGGTACTACTTTCCCGCAAACTTATTTTCATTTCTACGCCCCAACATTCTTCGAAAAACGCATCCCCTCTCGCACATTCGCCGCTAGAGAGTCGCGCAAAGGTAGCCAACCGCAACTCCTCACCAGAACAATACCCCCCTCGTAGCCAATCCTCTTCCCACTCTAAAGCCGTCGCCCGAATGAAGTGCGCACCCCCAACGCTTCCCCAAATGCTCCACCCTCAGCAATCCCTGCGTCTGGCACAACGAGAAATGCGCAGCAAAACGCATTGCCCCCCGCTAGCCAGAACTCAATGCCAGAAAACGGCAAAAGCCTACTATTTCTTACCTTTGCCCCACGCTTAAATTATGGAAACCAACAGGCCAAAAATTACGGAATCTCCCAGCATTGCCGATTTTCGCATTGCGGAGTTCAAATGCACCAACTTCCGTAGCTACGCGGTAGCCGACATCCAGCTCGGCCCGAAATTGAATTGTCTCATCGGCCCCAACGGCGCGGGGAAAACAAACATCCTCGACGCAATGTACTACCTCGCCCTCTGCCGCTCACCCCTTAATCTGAAGGACTCCAGAAGCATCCGCCATGGCGAATCCGCCTTCGCGCTCTTTGGCCGATTCCGCGGCGCCTCTACACCCCTCTTCTCCGTGGCACTCGCCTACTCAGAAGGAAAAACGAAAGAGGTGCAAATCGACGGAACTCCACTCGAAAGGCTCGCCGACCACATCGGGCGCGTACCTCTAATCGCTTCCTACCCCTGCGATACCAACATTATCGACGATGGCGGAGAGCTCAAACGCCGCTTCCTCAACGCGGCCATCCCGCAGTACGACCGACAGCACATCATTGACCTTCTAAAGTACGACCGACTTCTCCGGCAACGCAACGCGTACCTAAAGGAAGGCTCTCCGGACGATGGACTCCTCGAAGTGCTTAACGCCCAGCTTGACGAATGCGCTACTCCCATTTTTAAAGCTAGAAATGGTTTTTGCAACGATATTAAACCGCTCCTTCAAGAATTCTACCTAAGGCTTACCGACTCCCGCGAGGCTGTTGACATCGCATACAAAAGCCAACTCCAAAAGGGCAACTTCCTTCAGCTCCTGCGCGACGCGAAGGGTAGCGACCTACAGCTCCAGCACTCTACCGTAGGCATCCATCGCGACAACCTCGACCTCCTGCTCGATGGATTCCCCATCCGAGCCGAGGGCTCCCAGGGCCAACGGCGAAGCTACATGATCGCGCTTCGGCTCGCGCAGCTGCAACTCCTGGCTAACAAAATAAAAATCGCGCCCATCTTGCTCCTCGATGACCTCTTCGATAGGCTCGACCCCATGCGCACCGCGCGGCTCATCGCCATCGTACTCGCACCTCCCTTCCAACAGGTAATCCTCACCGATACCCAATCCGAACGACTCGCCGAAACCCTCGACTACGACACCGAGGAGCACCAATTCTTCAACGTTGAAAATGGGATAATAGCTCCCGCGGACATTTAGCACCCCCTATACCATGCCTAATTCGCTCGACAATCTCCCTGACGACTACTTCCGCAAGTACCGCCCACCCGCCACCTTGGATGAGGTGCTACGCCAAGTGCTCTACACCAACCCCGAGGCTAGGCAGAAACTTCTCGAGGCGCGCATTCGCACCCTGTGGCGGAGCAAAAACCCACCCTACGTCAGCGCGCTCACAGGGCGCATCGTGCTCAGCAACGGGGTTCTTCGCATCGAAATAAAAAATGCAGGCCTTCGTGCCAACCTCTCTTTACGAAGGGATGCCATCCGAAACCGCATTAACGAGCTACTCGAAAAACCGCTTATCCACAAGCTACTATTTTTTTAATTTAACCCGCTTCAACAAAACGCAATGAACGTGTCGCAGTCCGTATCAAAAAAAAGTATTGCTCTCCTCCTAGACCTTCTCGCCCAGGCGCACCGCATCGCTATTGTATGCCATGCCCGCCCGGATGGGGATGCCGTGGGCAGCATGACCGCGCTAGCCCAGGTGCTCGCCACGCGGGGCCACGATGTTCTCTGCATCGCCCCCACCGCGGTGCCCGCCCCGCTACGCTGGGTGGCAGGGTTCGAACTCGTAAAAACTTTCTCGCTCGACGGCCAATACATCTCGCGTGAGCTCCCTAGCGTACAGCTCTTTTTCCACGTTGACCACAACTCTCTCTCGAGGGTTGACCCTCAACTCGAGCAGGCCCTACGCGCCTGCAACGCCCAAAGGGTGATGATTGACCACCACCTTCATCCAGAATCCGCCGATTTCTCTCTCTGCTTCTCACGCCCGCAATCCAGCTCCACATGCGAGCTGCTCTACGAAATCATACACCGCGCGTGGGGAAAGCCGGCCATCTCGCACAGCGTGGCGGAATGTCTCTACATGGGCATTCTTACCGATACGGGGTCCTTCGCACACTCCTGTAGCAATAAGCGAACCTACGAGGTTGCGGGAACGCTTGTGGAACTCGGTGTCGATGTGCCCGCTGTGCGCGACCACGTGCTGGGAAGCTACTCCTTGGAACGCTACCGACTTTACGGCACTGCCATGGCCTCAAAAACCGACTTCTTCGCCAATGGGCAGGCGGCCATCATCTCGCTTTCCGACGAGTTCTTAAGTAGTGCCGGATTCTCCACCGGCGATACGGAGGGCCTAGTCAACGAACCCCTCACCGTGCAGGGAGTCATCATCTCAGCCCTGCTCTCCGAGCGCCACGATGGGGGCGTTCGGGTATCGCTGCGTAGCCGGGGCCACGCCGAGGTTAATGCGATCGCCCGCGCCCACTTCAACGGCGGTGGCCACCCGCAGGCTAGCGGCGGCACCCTCTACATGCCGCTGCGCAAAGCCTCACTCTTCGTGCGCCTCGTCATCGCGGAAGCCATCAAGACCGGGGATTGCTTCCCCTCTCGCTAGCGCGCTCGAACCTTCCCGCCTACGCCGCGTACTCTTCCCCACCTAAATGGCATTGGCCTGCCACCATTTAATCCCATGGCTCCAACATCACGAGCAATGGGGTAGGAAAAGAAATTAGCTGCGCGTCAAACTTCAATGAGGGGTCAACCTCCCTACCCGCATCATAAACCACCAGCACCACAGCCTCCGTCCCCGTATCGCAAGCGCGGCTCAAGCCTATCGAGAATCCGCACCGCGGCCCGCGCACCATCATCAAAATCTTCTTTCTTCGCACCAGACGCATCGTAATAACCTCTAGCCGTACGAATGGGGACCGAATCCTCAACTTCAACGTCCTCAACGCCAGAATACATTTCTTACAGCGCCTTGACGCACGCATACTCAAACGCTTTACCAAGCTCCGTCTGCCTACCAGCCATACCTCACCCCCTCCATCTAACCTCCTTAAATGCCTCCCGCACCTGCAGTGCAACCCTCTCCGCCAAATTGCAAGGAACTGCATTGCCAATCTGCCTATAAACGCTCGTCAAATCACCGCAAAATTCCATCCCCGCGGGGAATGTCTGAATCGCCGCCGCCTCTTGCCAACTCAAACGGCGGGTCGTTCCATTCGAACCGAACGCCCACCGATCCCTACCAAGCTTTACCATATCTGGAGAACCCGGCCACAGCGGAACCTGCTTTGCCATTGCTGGGATCGTGTAGCTCTGCTGATCCCATCCCCGCTTACGGTTTCGCGACATGTAACGACTACTATACGGAGCGTCGCATACGTCGCTCGGCCCAGGCGTAGGCATCCCAGCAACTACGTCCCGCAGCGTAACCAACGGATCGCACGGCTTTGGATACTCAAACTTAAGGCCAAGATCCTTACGCAGCCCAACGATAATGACACGCTCACGCTCCTCCGGCACTCCATAATACTTCGCATCCAACAACTCGTACTGCACATCATAGCCACAATCTGAAAAGGCCAGCACAATGGCCTCCATAATTTCCCCTTGGCCCATGGTGAGCAGCCCTTTGACGTTCTCTCCAATAAATGCCATGGGCTGCTTTGCCTTCACAATGCGAACGTAATGCTTGTAAAGCGCATTGCGACTATCATCCAGCTTGCGTGGGCCGGAGAGGCTGAATCCCTGGCAGGGAAACCCTCCGAGTAGAATATCTGTGTCGGGGATATCGTCAGCATCTATTTTGCCTATGTCGCCACACACCACCTCCGCGTGGCTCCACCTCCTAAAGGTGTCACATGCATCCCGGTTAATGTCGTTAGCCCATACCGTTTTGAAGCCAGCACGCTCAAATCCGATGTCGAGCCCTCCAGCCCCGCAGAAAAGGCTCGCCTGCGTCATTCGCTCCATAGGTCCCGCTTCCATTACTTACGACTCTCTACCAATCCTACGCTCCATTAACACTTCAAATTCGACCTACCGCACCCTCTACCCGCCTCTCAACACCCTAATCCACCCGCTCGCGGGCAAACTGAAGAGGAAGCAATACCCCTATTCCTTCACGGCGCGCACCCTTCCCAGATCAACTTTCTCTTCGCTTCGTGGCAAAAGGCGCTTCTACACATCACGCTTCTCCAGCAACGCCACATTCTCCACGTGCTTCGTGCGCGGGAACATATCTACCGGCTGCAGAGCCTTGACCTCGTACATCCCCCCAAGCGCATCAATGTCTCGTGCCTGCGTAGCCGGATTGCAGCTCACGTACACGATCCGCGACGCGCCGAGCGCTAGCAGCGAGGCCACCGCCTTGGGGTGCAGCCCCGCTCGTGGCGGATCGCACACCACAACCTCAGGAACCCCATGGCGTCGAAAAAACTCACCATCCACAATCTTCTCCACCTCCCCCACGTAGAACTGCGCGTTGGTCACTCCGTTGCGGTGCGCATTCCGATGCGCATCGGCTATCGCCTCCGGCACGCTTTCCACGCCCACCACCTGACGCGCCCGCCCGGCCAACGACAGGGCAATTGTACCCGCCCCCGTGTATAAATCGTACACCAACTCTTCGCCCCGCAGATGCGCAAAATCTTTCACCACACCATACAGCCGCTCCGCCTGACGCGAGTTAGTCTGGTAAAACGACTTTGCCCCTATCATGAAACGCAACCCGCCCATCTGCTCCTCTACATACTCTCGCCCGGCGTACGTACGCACCTCTAAATCGTACAGCGAATCGTTCACCTTCGCATTCTCTGTCCATTGCAACGATGTGATCCCTGGAAATTCCTCTTGCAGGGTCGACAGCAGCGCCTCCACGCTCGCATCCCACCACCGAACGACGAGCAACACCATCACCTCGCCGGTGGTAACCACACGTATCATCAAATTGCGCAACTGCCCCTCTTGCGTTCTCGCATCGTAGAAAGAAAGGCCATGCCCCACCGCGTAGTCGTATACAAAATTGCGTATTGCATTGCTCGGCTCGGGTTGTAGCAGGCAATCGGTAATATGCAACACCCTATCCCACTTCCCCGGCACATGGAATCCCAGGGCCAAAGGCAACCCCTCCCCGCTCCGCTCTCCCTCCAGCTCTCCGGGCGCTTCCGCTAGCCACCCCAGCGGGCTAAACGTGAACTCTAGCTTGTTCCGATATCCATCTATCCGCTCGCCCCCCAGCACGGGCAGCACCTCCGGCAGCTGTAGCTTGCCGATCGCGCGCATCTGCTGCACCACCTGCTCCCGCTTCGCTTCTAGCTCCGTGGCATAGGGCACCATCCGCCACTGGCACCCCCCGCACGCGCCGAAATGGCGGCACCCCGGATCGACACGTAGCGGCGACATCTCTTCGTAGCGCACCACGTACCCCTCAAGCGCCCGCTTACGCACCTTGGTTACTTGCACCTCCACCAAATCCCCAGGGGCCGTTTGCCCCACGAATAGCGTCCCCTGCTCAACATGCGCCAAACATCTCCCCTCCGCCGCTATGCGCTCCATGCGCACATGCTCCAGCCGTGGTTTACCCTTTCTCGCCACTTCCTAATACCTCTCTTTACTCCATTTTCTGCGCGCAAAGATAGCGTTTATCAGCATCCAAAACCTCGAAGGGGAACGAAAATGATGCTCTACCTCCACCATACGCCACTTTCTATCAAGAACTCCACCACCTCGGCAGAAACAAAAAAAAGGGTGCCACCATCGGCACCCCCTGATCTAACCTAAAACCGTAGCTTACATCCCGAAGAAGTAAGCCAACGACACGCCCGCACTCGACGGGCGATAGGTAAAGCCCTTCACCGACGACATATTCAACAGACCCATATCGTAGTACGCGCCCACACGGAGACTGCTTATCTTCACACCGGCGTGAATGGAGAGATCGATGAGAAAACGATTGTACGCGTTATCTTCAAACTTCATATCGGTTGTCGTTTCTGAAACCACCTTCGCAACCTCAGCCTTTGCCGTTTCACGCCCGGCAACAGCAATCGTAAACTGCGGACCTACCTGCGCGTACGCTCCTAATGTCTGCCCAAACGAAACGCTCCACCCCAAACGCACCGGCACCTGCACAGCGTATACCGAGCGAGAAATTGAAAAATTACCTAACTCCGGTAGGCTTTTCGACCGCCCCCCAAACATTCCGAACTGCACACCACCCTCAACCTCAAAACCCGCGGGTAAAATGTAGAGCGCCGCCAAACCCGCATGGGCGGCCAACGTGATTCCCCCCGTCTGCTTCTGCGTCTTTCCCAACACGCCTAAATCGTACTGGTACGTTGCGAACGCTGCGCCAACACCTGCCCGCGCTCCTATCCCAAACTGCGCGCTTGCGCCTAACGCCGATAGCAACACTAAAACCATTGCCAAAAAACCTGCCTTTTTCATCTCTTCTGCTAATTTTTTAATCTAACCTAAACACCTTCAAGCGGGGTACAATGCAAATCACGTGCCAATGTGGAAAATGGGGCAAGCACTACCCCTCCCCCTCACCGTACCAGGCTAATAGAACAGTGCTCGCTTTCCCATCATAAAGGCACTGGTCCAACCAGTCGAACGAATAGTCCCGCGCTCCTACGCTATACCCACAACCTTTCCTCCAGAGAGCACCAGCAAAAAAAGCCGAATCCGCTCCGCGCATTTTCACCCCCATGCGCGCATATACCACCAACATGCGGGCATAAAAAAAGTACGCCCACAGGCATCAGCCTGCAAGCGCACCTTTCTCCCCTCTCGTGACTCCGGCGGGATTCAAACCCACAACCTTCTGATCCGTAGTCAGATGCTCTATTCAGTTAAGCTACGGAGCCTCCTCTTTCAAACCTATATTCTACCTATCACACCCATCGTAAAACTTTTGCCGCCCTGGCTGCCCCACTCCCCATTCGCTGCGTGACCCCGGCGGGATTCAAACCCACAACCTTCTGATCCGAAGTCAGATGCTCTATTCAGTTAAGCTACGGGGCCTTTCCCTTACTCTCCAGCTACAATCGCACCTTCGGCAACCCCGCGCTAATTCTTCCCCGCCTCCTGCTGCTTAGCAACCATGCGAGCCTTACGCATAAAGTCCTCCTTGATGTTCGCACGCTTGCCGGTCAGGTTACGCAGGTAGAAAATACGTGCCCGACGCACCTTGCCATACTTATTCACCTCAACCTTCGCAACGTACGGAGAATTCATGGGGAATATACGTTCCACCCCTACACCCCCAGAAATCTTGCGCACCGTGAACATCTTATTCCCACGCTCCCCACGGATTTGGATGACCACGCCTCGGAACTGCTGAATGCGCTCCTTC
The DNA here is from genome assembly GCA_013333195.2 of Bacteroidia bacterium. Lineage (GTDB taxonomy): Bacteria > Bacteroidota > Bacteroidia > Bacteroidales > CAJPTX01 > Bacteroides_D. The sequence continues at coordinate 17,750 of JABCPG020000038.1, read as the reverse complement.
TGCCCTTCCCGTATACGGTAGTGCACCGTAATCGTGTCGCCGCTACCGAACTCCGGCATAGGAGCCTTCTCGTCCTCCACAATTTCACGTGCGTCCTCATCCCCCTGCGCTGCCGCCGCCGCATCGGTCGCCATCTGAGCTTCCCGCGCCACATTCGCAAACGCCTGTTCCGCAATCTCAATCAAATTGTTGCCTACCTTCGATGCCATCGCTCTATCCCGCTTTCCTAAGATTCCATTTTCCCTCTGCACCCCCTACAGCCTCCCTGCTCACCCCTCCATGCAGGACGCAAAGGTACGACTTTATTGCCAATCAACAACTCTACGGCTCTTTTTTGTTACACTAGCTGTGCAAAAAAAGCTACTAGCCAACTCGTTACAAATAAAATAGAAATTTACTAATTGTTAAAAGGCGCAGATCCCTCCTGCCGGAGAAACCCGCGCCTCCGAGCCACCTTCCCCTATTTCTGCTGCGCCCCCACCACAATCGCCACGCTCCGCTCCACAAATCGCTGGAGGGCCTCTCCTTTGAGCATATTATTCGACAGCAGCGCCAAATCGATCACCTGCCCTACCAGAACGTTACTCTTACCATACTCCGCGAACTTGTCCCTTCGCTCCTTCTTGGCGGCATCAATCGCCTCGTAGAGTTCCTCACGCCTCTTTTTATCCTCCGCGGGCACCTTGTCATACTCCACCCCTTTTGTCCGCTCGTTTATCGCCTGCAACTCCTCCTCGAGCGGTTTCAATATGGCCTCGCTACTCTTAATTTCGCCACTGAGCCCCGCCTCAGCCTCCTTCCACATCCGCTTCACCAACGGATGCGAGCTGTTAAGCACAACATCAATGCTCTGGGGCATACTCCCAAACATAGGATTCGTTGGACTCATCGCCTGCATATCATGCATTCGACGCATGAACTCGTTTCTCGTCACAATCGCGGGCAGCGCCGTCTCACCGAGTTCCTCAAAGCGCACGGAAACCCTCTCTTCGCCCCTCGCCGCCCCTTCCACCACCTCACGCAGCACCCCCTGCGCCTCTTCGCTCAGGCTCACCGCCGCCGCATCACCCTTATCGATTAGACGCTCGACGGTGTTAGCATCCACGCGCATAAAACGCGTCTTCTCCAGCTTCTGCTCCAAGTGCCCCAAAAGGTGCGCGTCGAGCTGCCCATCCATCAGCAGCACATCGTACCCCTTAGCGCGCGCGGCCTCCACATAGCTCCACTGCCCCTCGGGATCCGTGGTGTAAAGATACACTACATCGCCCGCCTTATCCGTCTGTTCCCCCTGCACCAACTCTCGATACTCCGTGAAGGTGAAATACTTACCGTCAACATTCTTCAGCAACGCGAACTCCAACGAACGTTCGTAAAACTTCTCGTCCGTCACCATCCCATAGGTGATAAACAGCTTGAGGTCATCCCACTTCGCCTCATACTGCGCTCGATCCGCCTTGAAAAGCTCCGTTAGCCTATCGGCCACTTTTTTCGTTACGTACCCCGCGATCTGCTTCACCCGCTGATCGCTCTGCAAGTAGCTCCGCGACACGTTCAGCGGGATGTCGGGCGAATCGATCACACCGTGTAGCAGCGTGAGGTACTCCGGCACAATCCCCTCCACAGAATCCGTAACAAACACCTGATTGCAGTACAGCTGAATCTTATTGCGCTGAATGTCGAAATTCGACTTGAGCCGCGGGAAATACAGCACCCCCGTCAGGTTGAAAGGATAGTCAACATTGAGATGGATATGAAACAGCGGCTCCTCCGCCATGGGGTAAAGCGCATGGTAGAACTTTTCGTAGTCCTCTGCCTTCAGCTCCGCGGGCTTACGCGTCCAGATTGGGGCCACATCGTTCACGATGTTGGGCTCATCGGTTTCCACCTCCTTACCATCCTTCCACGTGGTCTTTTTCCCGAAAGCAATGGGCACCGCCATGAAGCGGCAATATTTCTGCAGCAGCTCTTGAATCCGATGCTTTTCCAGGAACTCCGCGTTATCCGCGCTGATGTGCAACACCACGTCGGTGCCCCTCGTGGCGCGGCTACCCTCCGCCAGGGTGTACTCCGGATCGCCCTTGCAGCTCCAGCGCACCGGCTTTGCCCCCTCCTGCCAGGAAAGCGTATCGATTTCCACCTCATCGCTCACCATAAAGGCGGAGTAGAACCCCAGCCCAAAATGCCCAATTATCGCGCCGGCATCCTTGTACTTATCCAAAAACGACGTAGCGCCCGACAGCGCGATTTGATTGATGTACTTCTCGACCTCCTCGGCCGTCATCCCAATACCTTTATCGCTGATGGTAAGCGTTTTCGCCTCTCTATCCAACCGAATCTCTATCGTTTCATCACCCGCCTCGCCCGCAAAATCGCCCGTTTTCGCCAGCGTCCGCAGCTTCTGGGTCGCATCTACCGCATTGGCCACAAGCTCCCGTAGGAATATTTCGTGGTCGCTATATAGAAACTTCTTGATTATTGGGAAAATGTTCTCTGTCGAAACCCCAATCTTTCCATTCTGTGCCATATCTCTCGCGCTAAATCTTATAAAAACTTTCCTCTTCCGTCATGGGTGAAAACACCACCGTGCAACCCCCGCTCTGGCAATCCTAATGCCAATCGCGAAGCAAGACTTTTTGTCGCAACGATTCAGCGCGACAACTGTAAAATTGTCGGTATTTCTGCCCATACTCCTCCTCTCAAGTAGCACCACCCCCCTTCGCATCAAGGAGGGATCACCTTCGCATCAAAGTTGGTTTTCTCGGGAGAAAACCAACTTTGATGCCTCTTTGGTCCGACTTTAGCCCAACGCAGACGCAACGCGTGGGACACACCTTGCGCAGCACCATTCACGCTAACAGAGGTATCAGGAACAACCTGCCTAAGCCTCTGGGAAAAAGGGCACGAACCTGGAGTAAAGCCCATTCCTCTCGGAATGGAGAGAATGGTCCCACCATCACACGCCCCCCCTCCTCCCTACGCACCGCATAAAGATCAGGGCGTGCGCATTACAGCTATGTAGCACGAAATAGCAACGCCCATGCAGCACCCTTGCACCACGCAACGCAATGCAAGCGGAACAGCACCGGCAAAACAGAATGGAACACCCGAGCGGACGTTGGGCAAAAGGGCAGGCGCCCGCTTACTCCTCCCGCACCATCCTCACATCACGCTCAATTTGCTCGCGCAGATTCTCAAGCGAAGCAAAACGAAGCTCATTGCGCAGCTTACGTGAGAACGCCACACCAAGCTGACGGCCATAAAGATCGCCATGGAAGTCAAGTAGATACGCCTCGATAGAAGTATCCCCGTTAGAGTCAACGGTAGGGCGCGAACCCACGTTGATCACCGCCCTATACCTCACCTCGGGACGGCATTCGCCGATAACGCAATAGCCGCTATACACGCCGTGCCCGGGCAGCAACTGCCAGCCGCTGCGAGGCTGAATGTTGGCGGTAGGAAAACCGATGGTCCGCCCTAGCTGCTTGCCAGGCACCACGCTACCATAAAAAAGGAAATTCCGTCCAAGATAGCGTTCGGCGAGCGCGATATCTCCCGCCGCGATGGTGGAACGCACAAGGGTAGAACTCAACTCCTTCCCCTCGCAGCAAAGGGCCTCCCCACGAAAGGCATCAAACCCATGCGCCTTCGCAAATTGCGCGAGAAGCGCGTAATCGCCTCTTCCCCTATAACCGTAGCGATGATCGTAACCTATGAATACCGCTTGCGGCTTAATCTTATCAAACAGCACCTGCTGCAAAAAGCCTTCAGGCTCAAGCTTGGATTGCTCTATGGTGAAATCAAGAACCACCGCAGCATCTATCCCCAAACGGTCAAACAATTCTAGCTTATAGTCGAGGTCGTTAATAAGCCGAAACGTTTGGGGTTCCTGCCCCAGCACGATGCGCGGGTGGGGCCACATAGTGAAAACCACTGCGGGAGCTCCTCGCCGGGCAGCCTCTAGCTTAACGCGCTCAAGGAGGTACTGATGCCCTAAATGAACCCCATCGAAGAACCCCAAAGTGAGCACCGCGCCCGGGGTATGCCAGTGGTCAAGATTTCTGCAAACTTCCATAGTAGAATAGGTCAATATAAATGTTAACCCTATCGCCCAAACTGGCAGGCGATCGTGACAAGGTGGTTGTACAGAAGGCTCTCCCCTAGCAGCGGCATGGAGAACGCATAATCGAGCCGCCACCCCCAGGCGCTTATACCGAGCCCCGCGGATGGGGTGGCGGTGAAGCTTTTTTTATGGTTCGGCGCGTCAATGAGCTGGAACTGGTGGGCCCCGATGCGCAGCTCAAAGATGTTACGCCACCCCCAGGCGAATCCCACCGCGGGATCAATCCCCAGAGTGCGCCCGGCCAGCAGCACGTGTGGGCGGCCATCCGTAGTAACGAGCGCCGTCAGGCCCACAAGGAAGTAATGTTCCGCCGGCAGTGCCACCCGCTGCCCCCACGCGAGCTCCGCGGAGGGCAACGTAAGCTCCACAGCGCGAGGGGTTCCCACGTTGAAAATAGAATCGGCCACCTCGATTTGCAGGCGCCCCACGTTGACAAACCATGCGTTGAATGTTGTCGTCACATCGCGCAGCGCAAGGGCGACTCCCCAGTTAGCCCGATGATAGTTGACCGCGACGTCAAAGCCCACGCCAAAGGCATTGGCGAAGGGACCCACATTGCGATAAATGATTTTGACATGCCCCCCGAGAGTAAGTCCAGGCACGGCGAATCGGCGGGCGTAAGCAAGGTGGAGCGCATAGTCAGAGGTCCCAAAGCGGGTGATGCGAGTATAATCCTCCGTGCCGTCGGGCGCGCGCCAGGCAAGCGTATTCTGAATACCCTCCACCCCGAAACGGAGCAGCGATGCCCCCAAAACGCTCGAGGAATCGAGGCGATAGCCGTAGGAGATATATTCTAGATTCGCCATGCCCGAGAAGGTGGAAGCAAAAGAGAAGGACGCGGCATGCCGCGCGCTGAGCCGCGCAAGCGCGGCGGGATTACGCCGCTCTAACCCGGGATGAAAGGGTAGCGCCAAGGCGGCACGCCCAAGGGCCTCGTCCGAGGCATCAAGCCCCACAGCAAGAAAGGCATTACTAAAAGAGGGAGGCTCATACGCATAAAGCAAACCCACACCCATAAACAAAGGCGAGAGCAATACCACGAACACGACAACAAATTTAGCGAACTGCCGCATCACCCGGTTAGCCCTTTGAGATTGTAGCACCTCCTCCCCGCAGGTACTCCTGCACAAGCGGTAGGCAATAAAGCTGAAGACATAACCACGCATCAGTAGCAGCATAGCACTGCTGGGCCTCGGTAAGCGTGTCATTCTCCCAATTCGAGAGCTGCTGCCGCTTGGCAACGCGCCAACCGAGCAACCTTTCGCTCATCTTGCGCACGCTCCGCTCCTCAAAGCCCATCTTCTGCATCACCGTTTGCAGCTCAAAAAATCCTTTCGGAGCGAAAGAGGCACTCTGGTGGAGCCGCAGGTTGTCATCCCGCAGCGAAGCGCCCACCTTAAGCGGAGTTACGCTCTCAAGCAGCGCAATGATTGGGTCGCCAAAACCTAGCTTACAGGTACGCACAAGCCACGCCTTTTGATCCGAAGCGAACTGGATGAGCGCAACATCGTGCGATTCGCCCCGCTTAAAGCAAGGGCGGGACTCTGTATCGAAACCCACAACGGGGAGCCGCGTAATCTCAGCAGCGGCCTGCCGCAGCGACTCGGGCGTGTCAACCACAACGATATCACCCCCAAAACGAGCTAAGGGCAGTTCGTTGCCTGAGCCGTTACTAAGAGGTTGAGCGTTCGCATTCATGACGCAAAGGTAGGGAAAGCAACGTAAGTTTAATAGACCAACGCATTTTTTAGAAAAAACGTAAACAAAGAACCTTTGTTTTCCCTACCAAGTGGCAAAGCCCGCACACCATCCCGGAAACTCCCCATCGCGGCAAGCCGTTACGCCTCAAAATCTCTACAGACAGCCTGCGCGCCGAATTACCCCTGCCGCCACCGCTAACGCAACACGTTCTATAGAAAATTCTTACGAATTCAACCCAAACGGTACGCACGAATGAACCATCCCGGGCAACACCCTCACTAAAACATGAATGCCAACGGCACGCCCACCGCGCAGTAAGATACCCGCCCGCTCTCACCACCTCCCCAAAGGGGATATGCCCAATCTTTCTTCCCCCCAGCCTAAAAGAAATAACACCGCGCCCTACCCACATGGGAAAAACGCCTAACCTATTGTTTCGAATGGAACTGCAGGGGCAAACCCCACGCAAAAGCATCGCGCTGGAAAATTTAGGCATACCTTTGCGGAGAAAAAATATTTACTACCCTTTACAGCATGGTAATATCCCGCGCCTCGCTCCACATCCTCATCATCGCGGCCACCCGCCTCGAGCTGAACGCCGCGCGAGAACGCGACGTGGAGAGCGTACTAGGAGTACCCACCAAACTCACGTGGCTAACCGCGATGGGCGACTACGTTGGCGCAGTGCCCACGGCGGTAGCGGCAATGCGGGCGGGGGACCGTCAGCATTTCGACTTTGCCATAAACGTTGGTTTCTGCGGAACGCACGGAAGGGAAATTCCTATCGGCACGAACGTGATAGTGACCCACGACACATTTCTCGATTACGGATTCCAAAGGGAGGAGGGCTTTCTACCGCTACACGCCACAAGATTCCCCATGCCGCATTGCGACACCGACGGCTGGCTAACCGCCACCACGCCCTCACTTTTGCCCCACGCACCCTCCAGCATACTCCGCCGACGAGGATATACGGTCAGCCACCCCACGCAGGGAGGAGAATACACGGCCGAAGGGATACCCATTCCCCAGGAAGCGATAGAAACCATGGAGGGCGCCGCATTCGCCTACACCATGGCCGAGCTGCACACCCCATCGCTAGCCATACGCACCATCTCCAACTACTGCGCGCCTATGGCCTCCGCGCAATGGGACATCCACGCCGCGCAGGACGGCGTGCAAAGAGCCATAACCCAATCACTACAAATCATAGCCTCCTACCATAATGCGCAAAATGGACAACAGTGAAAAAATCGGTTCGTTGCGCTGGGCGTTTTCCCCATGCCCAAACGACACCTTTATCTTCGGAGCACTAACCCAAGGGCTGCTCCCGCAAACGGATGGCATCACCCCTCGCCTAGAAGATATCGACAGGCTCAATGCCCTCGCGCTGCAAGGGGACGTCGACGTTGTGAAGGTGAGCGCCGCGATGTACCCAGCCGTTAACGACAAATACCAAGTGCTCCCGTGCGGCGGGGCCATGGGAGAGGGGGTTGGCCCATTGCTAGTACGCCGCGAAGACAATCCCCGCGCGGTGTCGGCCGATTCGGTGGTAGCACACCCGGGTAAATACACCACAGCCTACGCCCTGTTTAGGCTGTTCCATCCAGCGGTCACGCAACTACGCACGTTTGTTTTTTCCGCCATCGAGAATGCCGTGCTCCGCAACGACACCACCCACGGGCTACTCATACACGAAGGGCGTTTCACCTACCGGCAGCGGCACCTTTTTGCCGAAGAGGATTTAGGCGACCGCTGGAGGAGCGATTTTTCACTACCCCTGCCACTAGGGCTCATCCTCATAAAACGAACCCTCCCCGAAGAGATTAAACTAGCAGCACGAGACGCCATTTCTGCGAGTTTAAACTACGCGTGGGCGCATCCCGCTCATGTAATGCCCTACGTGGCAGCCCACGCGCAGGAGATGGCCCCAGACGTACAAAAAAGCCATATCCAACTGTACGTCAATCAGTACTCCCTCACGATTGGCGCGCAGGGAGAACGCGCATTGCAAGCCCTGTGGGCGGCCGTGGCGAGAGATGGAAATCCTATGCCCCTCACCCCATTTTTTAGAGAGTAGAAACTTTTGCACTGCTGTTGCATCTGTAACTTTTCCACTACCTTTGCCCCGGGAACAAAAGGGCGGAAGGGAAATGGATTATGGCAAACAGACAGGCGCCCTAGGTAATATTCCCAACAGGCACGAAATGCACGCTAAGCATACACACGCATCGATCGAACGGCTTTCACCACGACGGCTACTCGTGGCCTCAGCGCTCAACGTAGGCTTTGCCATTGCAGAGCTTGCAGGGGGACTCCTATCGAATAGCCTAGCGCTCATCTCCGACTCCGTTCACAACTTCGCCGACACATCATCGTTGGCAATGGCTTTCGTGGCGAACCGGATTGGATTAAAGCAACGTACCTCAAAATACACCTTTGGGTACCACCGCCTCGAGATTCTCACGGCGCTATGCAACGCGGTAGTGCTGCTGGTGGTCTACCTATTTATCTTTATAGAAGCCTTCAAGCGCATACATAGCCACACGCACATCGATAGCCGCATGATGCTCACCATCGCGGGGCTGGGCATAGGTGTAAAACTGGCCGCGATGCTCATTCTCCGACGCCCATCGCGGGGAAGCCTCAACGTGCGCGCGGCGTATCTCCATCTCCTCGCCGACATTTTTTCATCGCTCACCGTGATATGCGGCGGGCTGGCCATTCAGCTATGGCATCTCACCTGGATCGATCCGCTCATCACCTTCGGCGCGGGGACGTACATCGTACTCCGCACATGCCCCATTCTACTTGAGAGCCTACGAATACTGATGGAAGCTTCTCCGCGAGGGATTGACATACAGCCCATTATCGAATGGGTAGAGCAATGCGACAAAATAGAGGCCGTGCGCGAAACGCATCTATGGCAGATTTCCGAGCAAGATGTATACTTCGCCGCCCGGCTGACACTCCACAACATCCATAGCCTAGAGCAGGCCCAGGCGCAACTGGAGGAAATAGAAACAGGAATAAAGCGATACTTCGGAATACAACACGCCTTTCTCTCGATAGATACAGGGACGTCCGGAGCATAAGGGACGTTAAAAGCACGATTGCGCCCGCAAGATTTAAACGTAGAACAAGACCCTTGCACATCAACAACGCCCTCCGAACATACGAGCCCCCCATCCCCACCAATCTTTATTTAAATGGGGAGATGGATTGCACCACTCCCCTCACAGAAACAGCCCGCACCCGCCACCAACCATGCGACCATGCCTAAGCAGACAATGTACACCGCCGTAGACACCCCGAACCTCCCAGCCCTGCCGCCGAAAGGTGCAATCGTTGTGCTAGGCTCCTGCTTCGCCACGGCGGTGGGACAGCAGCTCCGACAAAACGGAAGACAGGTGGTGATTAACCCCCTCGGCACACTCTTCAACCCCATCACCACCGCGGATACGCTCAACCGTGCGCTAGAATGCGAACCGCCTCGCCGAGAAATGTTTGTAGAGACGGATGGGAAGTGGGTTTCATTCGACTGCCACAGCGACATCAACGGGCGCAACGCAGAGGAGCTAACGCAACGGATCGAAAAAGGGCAACGCGAGCTACGCTTAGGCATCCTCGAGGCGCGCATGTTGATTGTCACTTTTGGCACCGCACTGCTGTTCTACAGAGAAGGAACGGTTATAGGCAACTGCCACAAACAGCCGGCGCGAATCTTTACAGAAGATTTCGCCACGCCAGCAGACATCGAGACGAGCTGGAAACGGACGCTACAAAAGATACAGGAACTAAACCCCACAATAGAGACTATATTCACCGTCAGCCCAGTGCGCCACCTACTCTCAGGCACACACCACAACGCCCTCAGCAAGGCCATCCTGCGCCAAGCGGTTGGGCAGATAGCGGGAGGCGCGCCGCGGTGCCACTATTTCCCAGCGTTCGAGATTGTGCTCGATGAGCTACGAGACTACCGTTTTTTCGGCAACGACTACGCGCACCCGAACCCTCTGGCCGTCAACATCGTAACAGAACGTTTCTGGCGCTCGGTGGGCGTGCATACCACGGTCAGGGAAAGGTTCATCCCAGAAAATGCGGAGGCCTTCATGCCCGTGCTAAATCGCCCTCGCACCTTTCTGGAGGTGAAAGTACCCAAGCTTCCCCCTCTAACGTTAACGCAGACCGTACACTGCGTGGGAGGCACCTTCGCCCATAACCTCGCCACGCTTCTCCTCCAATGCGGAATCTACGCTACTTTCGTCGATCCTCTCCAGCCGATTCGAACGGCGGCAGAGGAAACCTACTACCTTCTCTGCGTAGAAACCGATTCAACCCCTCGCATAGCACGACAGGCGATAAGCACCATAGCGCGGGGCGTACTCATAGTTTCTCCCATACGCAAAGCCACAACGCCGCACGCGAGCTCGGCGTACGCCCACGCGCAGGCACTCCTCGAAGCGCAACAACTCATGGAGACCAACCACAACCTTTCGTACTTCCCGGCGTACGAAATTCTTCACGATGAGCTTCGCGACTATCGCTACTACGCTGACGATCTACTCTCCCCGTCCGCGCTAGCCATGCGAATCATAGTGGAAAAACTGATAAGATGCTGCGTGGACAACCATGGGCTGAAGATATTGCTACGCTACGAAGCGTTGCAACGCACGCTTGCCCACCGACCGAGCGCCCCACAATCCCCAACATACCGGGCGCTGCTACAGAACCTACAAGAAGAGGCGCAAGCGCTAGCCCCCCTTCTACATCCTGCCCTACGCCCTAAATTTTCTTTTTAGCAGGAATTGCAACAAACTCCTTAAGGTAAAGGGGTTCTAGGTACGCAGTAGAAGCAAAATCGCCCTGCCTGAAGCGTCGGAGCGCGAGCGGCAGCAATGCCTCAGCCGTAAGCATCACATCGGATAGGAAGCTTAGGCCCAACGTTTCGAGGTAGTCCCGCCCCTTCTCAGCCCCTGGCCCGCCAAATACGGCAGGCGCATACCCAGCAAAGAATGGGGCGGTGACCCCATCAAAAATTCTGGCCGACGGGGCTTCGAGCGGATCAAGCCCAACCGAGTAGGGCTGCGTGTACACCTCCATACGCCTCGCATCGATCATCGGCATCAGCACGGCAGGAGATAGGGCCGACGAGAGACGAGATGCCATGAGAGAAGCAAGCGACTCAAGCGTAGGAACCGCAATGAGCGGACACCCCACCGCATAAGCGATACCCTTCGCAGTGGCGAACCCAATGCGCAGACTGGTGTACGAACCGGGCCCCTCACTAAGAGCAATCGCCTGCAAGGAATCAGACTCAACAGAAGCCGCCTGAAGTACCGCTTCAATAAGGAGCGTGAGAACCGCGGAATGATCATGCGTGGCGCCATTCACCGCCGTCCAGCAACAAGAGCCCTTAGCAAGAGCCACCCCGCACGTAGCGCCGCTAGATTCTATCGCCAACAAAGTGGGATAGCTCTCCGAAAGAAAATGTTGCTGCAACTCAACAAGATTCCCCATCACGATGTTTTTTCGCTTTATAAACAGAATTCAGTCCCTGCCGTATGCAATCAGCATTAACCTTAACGACCAGCAACGAATCGTCAGCCCGCCACCCGTCACCGACAACCCATCGATTACATCCGAGGCATCAAAACTAAAAATCACCACCCCTCCAAGACGTAACCTCCCTCCCGACCATACCAATTGGCCAACGTCACGACACCCCGGAACGCTTCTCTCCCCCAATCCCTCCGAAAGACGAAGTACAACCCAGCAAGCAGCTGGACAGCACTGGAACACTCCCTAACAACGAATAGTTCTCTTCGCCTTTTCACCGCCACGAGACACCTCCACATACTCTCACCCTGCCCCCCTCAGCACAACCCACTGCGCCTGCACTGCACAGCCATCTCAAGACTCTTCCCCTTCGCACGGTCCCCACGCACTAAGCCTCCCACGATTCCCTGCAACGAGACAAAATCCTCACAGCACCCGCACCACGCACCCCACCAGAAAAAGCTTTAAACCATCACCACGCGCCAAACCAACCGCCTTCTTCCCAAGCTCCGCACCTCAACGCGAAATTAGAAAATTTTTGTCTGGAAAAGCGTAAAGGTAAGACCTATACGCATTGGCATATGGCTTGCCTCGCATCGTGATCGGGGCGGAACTCCATCTGCAGGGTCACGTGCGTTATACCATAGCGCTCACGCAAACGCAGGGTCAACTCCCTGACAACATCAGCAGACTCGCTCGCGAGCATATCCCTTTCAAGCTCCACATGCGCCTCAAGGTGCAACGCCTCATCGGCCAGGCGCCATAGATGGAGATGGTGAGCGCAGGCCACGCCCTGCACACCGTTTATAAATTGCTGGATTTCATAGACATCCATTTTCGGAGGCACCGCCTGCATAAGGATGTCGGTCGTCTCACGTATAATACCCCACGTGTGCCAAATGATGTAGATGCCCACGAAAATCGTAATAAGCGGATCAAGCCAATAGCACTTCCAGAAGAGCATAGCAAACCCACCAGCTATGACAGCGAGAGAGGAGAGAGTATCCCCAAGGAGATGTAAATACGCGGCACGCACATTCAGGTTGCTCCCTCGAGAAGAATGCAGAATGACCATTGAGACCACATTGGCCACAAGCCCGGCCACAGCAATACCCAACATTAATTTGCTATCAATCGGCTCTGGATTACGAAAACGCCGATACGCCTCCACAAATAAATAGATGCATATAGCAATGAGCGTCACAGCATTAAAAAGCGCAGCGAGGATCTCCGCCCGGCGATAACCGAAAGTATGCCGCGCATTGGCCTGGCGGCGCCCGATACGGTTGGCAATGTAAGCTATCAAAATGGATGAGGCATCCGTAAGATTATGAACCGCATCAGAAATTAGCGAGAGGCTACGCGAAAAGATACCCCCGACAACCTCTAACGCTGCGAAACCGAAGTTAAGCAACGAAGTCGCGAAAAGCCGCGCGCCCGAAAGCTCGCTATGCCCATGGTGATGATGCCCAAGATGGTGATGCTCATGGTGATGGTTCCCCTCGCAACAACCGGCCGAACAGCCCATTTCATCAAACGCATGCTCCCCACGAACCCCATCAGACGGCGCACCGTGCTGATTATGCCCCCCATGCTCCCCTTTTGTACAGATACTCATAACCACTCATTTTTAATCCTGCAAGCCCCTGCTCGCAACGCTGCAAAGGTAAGTTTTATTTTAGTTTCTGTTGCATAAAGCTCATTTTTGCAACAGGGGTTAGTTTCGTCCAACCGACAGAAATTAAATAGTAACTAACAGTATTATAAGGAAATACAGCTTTACAATGGAGAAGAGGCAGAGAATGAATCACCAGCCCGTACCCACATTCCTCCTCCCATCTCTTCTCAAAGATTCACCGCCACCACGGCAACCGATTCAGGAAACAATCTGCACGCCCTACGCACGCCCAAGCGCCCGAACTATCTGCCACAGAGAGTAAGAATTCTCGCACGACAGGCCCAGATTTTCATAGCGGAAAGGTCCATTGCGACCAGCCGCAAAAATTGCACGTAACTTTGCCTCGATTTCACCTCAACACATAGGACGCAACAATGCGCAACAACGATTTAGGCCTATCAGCCCTCCAATATCGGGAATCCTCGCCAACCTCAGACTGGGAGAGCACCGAGGAGACCTTCACGTGGGAGGAATACTCGCAAGGCGAAATACGCTGGCACTACCAAAAGGTCCGCGCAAGACGCTCGTGTCGAATAAAACCAGCCAATGCGACCGAAATCCGAGGCGCCGTGCGCATTCCAGACGTGATAATCAGAGGCGATGGGATGCAAATCAGCGTTGTCGAAATTTCGGATTTTGCATTCATCGACTGCACAGGACTAACCTCGCTTTTCATCCCCAGCAGCATAATCTCGATAGGAACGTGCGCGTTTAGCGGGTGCGCTAGCCTGATGGAATTCAAGGTGGGCGAAAGCAACAAGAGGTACATAACCGATAAAGGAGTGCTCTACAGCAAGCACAAAAGACGGCTCATCCGCTACCCGGCAGGACGAATGGGAGAATACACTGCCATTAATGGTACGCAGGCTATTGGGGCATTCGCATTCGCGGATTGCGAACATCTTTTCGCCGTGCACATCCCAACAAGCGTTACGACTATCGGCGAGAGCGCCTTTTATAGGTGCTGCACGATAAAAGAAATCGCACTTCCACCCTCCATCATTTCCATCGGAGGGTTCGCATTCTCCGACTGCATCCGACTCACGGCCATACGCCTCCCCGATGGCATTACAACCCTTTTGCATAGCACATTCTACAACTGCGAAGCACTGCAAGAGGCGAACATCCCACATAGCGTCAAATCCATTGAATCCAGCGTGTTTTACAATTGCCACTCGCTAACCGCGCTGCAAATCCCCCACGGCATAACGACCGCCGGCGATTTCGCATTCTACGGCTGCAGGGGACTCCCGAGCATCTCAATCCCCTCAACCCTAACGAGCATTGGGACACGTACCTTTGAGGAGTGCAGCGGGTTACAGCAGTTCGAGGTCAGCCCACACAGCGCAAACTACGAGAGCACGGATGGTGTCCTTTTCAGCAAAGGTAGGCGAGCCCTCATATGCTACCCCGGAGGAAAAGCAGGAGCATACACCGTACCCAATTGCGTTACTGAGATCCAATACGATGCGTTCGCTAGTTGCAGAGGCCTAACCACGATTACAATTCCACGGAGCGTAAGCAAAATCGATACAGGCGCATTCCGCGGTTGCGACGCGCTAAGGGAGTTTAGCGTGGACGTAGATAGCGCGCACTATTACAGCTCACAAGGCGTACTCTACAGCAAGGGGAAAGAGGAATTAGTATGCTATCCAGCCGGTAAATACGGCCCATATGAGGTTGACCCAACCACGGTAGCAATTGGAGACCAAGGATTTTGCTGCTGCCACCGGCTAACCGCGATTAACATCCCGCTTGGAATAGAACGCATCGGAGAAAGCGCCTTTTTCAACTGCACCGGGCTAACAGAGCTAAATATCCCGAATAGCGTGAAGCGCATCGGAGAGGCCGCCTTCTACGGTTGCAATGGGCTGAAAGCCATAACCATCCCCAGCAGCGTGACATCCATAGAAGAAGATGCGTTTGGCTGCTGCGCCGAGCTGGAGACGCTAACCATTCTCAGCGGTACAGTAACGATTGGAATGGGCGCCTTCTCGCATTGCAACAAGCTAAGAGAGGTACACTGGGAGGCCAAGTTCAATGGGGAAGTTGAAGAAACCGCATTCCACGGCATCGCTTCCCCGGCGACACTCTACATAGACCGGGATACAAGAAGGATCTTTCAAGAAGGCGAATCGTTCGATGACACTATAAGGCAGGAGGACAACGATGAATCGTGGTGGGCTCCCTTTACGCAGATAGTCGATAGCAACGCACCCGGGAGATGAACAAAGCTACGTTACAAACCGAAGCGTTTCCCTCGACGAAAAAACCACTGATAGCACCAAAAGAAGAGCGTACGAACCGCGGCAAAAGGCACACGCCCCAACGCCCAAAAAAGCGAGAACCACGCATTCAACCCCTCAATAATCATCAATGCGTGATATTTACTACAAAGATGCTATATTTGCGGATATACGCAGAAACGTATCCCAAAGAAATAGCCGAATGCCTAATACACTTTTGAACCCCATGAACTCAACAGGTAAGATTAAATTTGCCGCCGTAGCGCTAGCGTGGTCTCTACTCCTAAGCACCATTCCGCTACGGCTACCAGCCCAACGCGGCTACGAAGTGCATCTTGGGAACTACAGCTTTGTACCCCCAGCCAACATGGGGCAGCTACAAAAAGAAAGAAAACTACGTGGAGGCGAGAACACCCTTCCCAATGGGCGGCGCGTGGTGCTGGTGCAATTCTATGAAATGCCCACCGCACAGATGCAGGCCGCCCTGGCAAAGCAGGGTCTATGCCTGCAAGACTATCTAGGAGGGCAATCCTATTTCGCAACGTTGATACCCGAACGTGTCGGCAAGATTGCCAGGGGCGGCAAGATTCGCTCCATCGTGGCGGTACGCCCCGAATGGAAAATCAACCCCACGCTCAGCGATGGGATCCTACCCGATTACGCCACGACAGAGACGGGTAGCCTAAGAGCTACGCTTGTATACCACGCCGACATGAATGAGAACTCCGTACGCGCGAACCTATCAAGACTGGGCATAAAAGTAGACCACGTAGCCCCCGCATTTCGCACCATGACCATAGAACTCCCCAAAGCGCAACTCGGAGAGCTGGCAGCAGAACCGTGGGTGGTGGCTATCAATCCAGTCGCAGCACCCGCCGAGCTGGAAAACTATCGTGGGCGCGTAATGTCGCGGTCGCACATTCTCTCACAACCAAGCGAGCTTGGCGGGCGCGCCTTGTTGGGCGCCGGAGTGCAGGTAGGCGTTTTCGATGGGGATGTAGAACACCATATCGATTTTGGGGATAGGGTACACATTCAGGAGAGCGAGATGCCGGTATCGTCGAATAATGGGCATGGGATCCACGTAACGGGCACGATGGCCGGCGCAGGCGTCCTAGATCCGTTGGCCCGCGGCGTAGCCCCTAAAGCCACGATGTACACATACAACTTTAGCGTGATGTCCAATCGGCTCTCAGTGGCCGAAAAGATGCTACAGGCGGTGCAGCACTTTAACATTAACATCACGCAAAACTCCTACGGGGTGGCAGTAGGCAAGTACTGCAAATACTACGATAAATTTTCGTACAACGGTATGGAGCCGAGCTGGGAAACAGACTATATCACCAACCTCCATCCGACCCTCCTGCATGTTTACTCCGTGGGCAATGACCGTAAACAGGAAGACAACTGCGGTCATCCCTACGGCTCATCGACCAAACGCTCCAAGAACGCACTCTACGTGGGCGCGCTGAATGCGGACGAATCGATGAGCGAGTACAGCAGCTGGGGGCCGATGGATGACGGAAGATTGCTCCCCACCGTGGTAGCCTTGGGAACCAACGTTTACTCCACGCGGCAGCGGAACAGCTATGACCTCGGCACGGGTTCATCGATGGCCTGCCCCTCAGTGAGCGGCGCGGCAATTCTACTCACCGAACGCTATCGCCAGCTAAACGATATGACACTACCCCTAGAAGCCCTTCTCCGAGGCGCAATAGCCAACACCGCCAAAGACATGGGCGCAACAGGGCCGGACTACCAGTACGGCTACGGGCTAATTGACGCCAGCAAGGCCGTGCAAACGCTCGAGCAGCGTTGGTACGTAACCAATACTCTCCGAGCTGGCGCCCCTTCCGCCACGCATACAATCAAGGTACCCTCAAATGTTGCAGCCCTGAAAGTGATGCTCGTATGGACGGATACAGTATCTTCCAAACAGTACAGATACGGAGAAGCCGCCCTCATCAACGATCTTGACCTCATGGTGACACACGGCGGAGCCACCACCAAACCGTGGGTGCTGAATCCCTCAAAGCCTGATGCCCCCGCGGTAAGAGGGGAAGACCATGTAAACAATATGGAACAGGTAACCATCGAAAACCCTACAGCCGGCGACTACGAGGTTAAAATCACGCCACGAACCATTTCTAGTAGGGAGCAACAATACGTTGTAGTCTATTGGTTTGAAGCAGACGCACCGACTATTGTCTACCCTCTCGGCGGAGAGCAATTAGCGCCGGGCGATCGGTTCTACATTCGGTGGATGGGGCTAAGCTCGCCAGTGACGGTTGAAATATCTTACGATAATGGTGCCTCATATAGTACCATCGCCACCGACATTGCGGGAGATAAAATTGAATACGAGCTTCCCCATAACGCCCCCTCAACAGCAGTCGCACGTATCCGCCTTACCGCCACGAACGGCATTACTATAAAAAATAACATT
>JABCPG020000037.1 GCA_013333195.2 Bacteroidia bacterium | reverse complement strand
TGGGTATTGACAGCGGTGCGACTACGACTAAGTTGGTGGTGGCGACCGCGGATGGGCGTATTGTATTTCGAGATTATCGCCCGAGCGGGGGCAGAGCGCTTGATGCGGTGCGCGCGGCGCTGCGGGCCTTTGCCGATGAGGCTGGAGCGTTGGGCATAGAGCCGCGAATTGCGGCGTCCTGCACCACCGGGTACGGTGAGGATTTGGTGCGCCGCGCGTTTGGCATGGAGTACGGCATGGTTGAGACGATAGCGCACTACGAGGCGGCTGTTTTTTTCGAGCCGCGGGTATCTTTCATACTCGACATCGGGGGGCAGGATATGAAGGCAGCCTTCGTAGAGAATGGAACGATATCGCGATTGGAGATTAATGAGGCGTGCTCATCGGGTTGTGGGTCGTTTATCGAAACCTTCGCTAAAGGTTTGGGCCATGATGCCCCATCATTTGCGAAGCTGGCGTGCGATGCGAAAGCTCCCTGCGACCTTGGGACGCGCTGCACGGTATTTATGAATTCTCGCGTAAAGCAGGCGCAGCGGGAGGGGGCATCTGTGGCTGATATCTCGGCGGGTATAGGCTACTCGGTTGTTCGGAATTGTCTATATAAGGTGCTGAAACTTAAGGATTTCAGACCGCTCGGTGATTATGTAATGGTGCAGGGTGGGACGTTCCGAAATCCTTCGGTGTGCCGAGCCTTCGAGCTGGAGACGGGAAAAGAGGTTATCATCACGGATAGCCCGGAGCTTATGGGAGCATTCGGCGCTGCCTTGCACGCCGCGCGTCGATGCAGCAAGGGGGCGGAGGCGCGCCCGCTGTCGGCGTTGCTGGAGGATGATCGGAGTAGCCAAAAGCGCATGACCTGTAGGGGGTGCTACAATCAGTGCGAGGTGACGGCTTTTAGCTTTGGCAGCGGAGGGCGCTACTACTCGGGCAATAAGTGCGAACGAGTATTTAGTAACCGTGGCGATAAGCACGAGGATGGAGTCAATCTTAGCGAGTGGAAGTATGAGCAGCTCAGGGGGTTGGTGAAGGGAACCGAGGCACCAGATGCGAAGCCGGGCCGTCCGAGGGTTGGGATTCCGCTAGCGCTGGGGATGTACGAGGATTTGCCGTTCTGGGTGGCTTTTTTTGAGGCGATTGGGTGTCAGGTGGTGCTTTCCGAAGAGAGTACCATAGAGCAGACGGAGCGCGGGGCGCACACGGTGATGTCGGACAATGTGTGCTACCCGGCCAAGGTGGTGCATGGGCATGTGCTCGCTCTACAGCAGCGCGGTGTGCATCGTATCTTTTTCCCATTCGTGGTGTATGAGGAGAAGGGGATACAGGATTCGGACAATACGTATAATTGTCCGATAGTGTCGGGTTATGGCGAGGTGATACGGTCGGCGATGCATGAGGGGCTGCGCGTGGCGGTGGATTCGCCTACGATATCCTTTAAAGACGATGCGTTGCTGCAGCGTCAGTGCGAGATGTACGTGGGGGCGAGCGAGGAGTGGTTGGGTAAGCGGGGCCGAAAAACGATTTCAGAGGCGGTGGCATCGGGTCTGCGCGCGCGGCGAGCTTTCAACGAGCGTTTGCACCATCGAAACGTAGAGGTGGCGGAGCGAGCATTAGCTGACGGCAGGCCGTTGATTGTGCTAGCGGGACGTCCGTACCATGCGGATCCGCTGATACAACATCGGATATCGAGAATCGTGTCGAGTTTTGGGGTAGATGTAGTGACCGAGGATGTTGCTCGACATGGGAGTGTGGGGCATACTGTTACCCGGAGCGTGCACCAGTGGGCGTATACCAACCGGATTGTAGCGGCTGCCCAGTGGGCGGCTGGTGCAGGGGAGAATGTGCATTACGTGCAAATAACGTCGTTTGGGTGCGGCCCAGATGCGTTTTTGATAGATGAGATTATAGAGGTTCTGAAGCGGGCGGGCAAAAGCGCGACCATGCTGAAGGTGGACGATGTGAGCAACGTTGGTTCGCTCCGGCTTAGGATTCGCTCGTTGGTGGAGAGTCTGAAGCTTGGCGCCGGGCGTAGGCAGGCAGGGGACGAGGCGGTGCGTTGCCATAACGCGATATTTGAGGCGAAGGATCAGGGGCGGACGATACTCATGCCGTGGTTTGGCGATGCGTATTCGCCGTATCTCCCCACGGTGTTCGGTTTGGCGGGGTATCGGGCTGAGAATCTCCCTCCCACGTCGCAGGCATCAGCCGATCAGGGGTTGGTGAGTACGAATAATGAGGTGTGCTACCCCGCGACGTTGGTAGTGGGAGATGTAATGCGAGCGATTGGTTCGGGGAAATATAGAAGGGAAGAGGTGGCGGTGGGGATAACGCAGACCGGGGGCCAATGCCGGGCGACGAACTACATGTCGCTTATAAAGCGGGCGCTGGCCGATGCGGGGTACGCGGACATCCCATTAATATCGGTGAACTCTGGCGCTGGGGCGCTGCATGAGCAGCCGGGATTTGCGTTGAAGTGGAAGCGGCTGTTGCTGCCGGTGCTTCGGACGTTGGTGTACGCGGACGCGCTGTCGACGATGCATTTGGCGACTAAACCCCGGGAGCGACAGCAAGGGGATGCGGATAGGCTGTTTGGCGATTTCACGGAGGCTGGGATAAGTTTACTGGGGCGATCCCGCACGAAAGAGATGCATGCGTTGCTGCGCAAGGCGGCGCGGGCTTTCCGTCAGAGCGCAAAGAATGTTACGCTGCCGCGGGTTGGGATTGTGGGAGAGATTTTTGCCAAGTATAATCGTTTCGCGAACCATGGCATCGTGGATTGGTTCGCTTCGCGAGGGGTGGAACCGGTGGTGCCCGCGCTGGCAGAATTCTTTTTCGAGGCGTTTGCGAGCAAGCGGGCGAGAGTACAGGCGAAGATAGAGAAAAAGGATTGGTACTACTACGCGATTCCCGCGATTGAGAGCGCGCTGCTTTCAATCATTCGCGGGATGGAGCGAGAAGTGAAAGAGTTTCCGTGGTATCGTCCGATTGGGCGTTCGCAAAGAGAGAGTCGATACGCGGCGCCGATAATTAATTTGAATGCGCAGTTCGGTGAGGGTTGGTTAATAGCCGGTTCGTTCGCCCGATTCGCTGAGGAGGGGGTGTATGATGTGGTGTGCTTGCAGCCCTTTGGGTGCATCGCGAACCATGTGGTGGCAAAAGGGATTGAGAAACGTGTAAGGGAATTATACCCTGCCTTGAGCCTGCTTTTTCTCGATTTGGATAGCGGTGTTAGCGAAGCGAATTTCTTCAACCGCTTGCATTTTGTGAAGGAGAATGCGGAGTTGAATTTCCGAAAAAACGTTGTGGATTTCGTGTCGTGGGTGGGTTCGAACGTGCGGAAATAGAGGGAATAGAAGGTAGAATACATATAAAGAGCAGGTTACAGTAGAAGCGTTCTACGATTACGCTCAATGTAAGTTACTTAATTATAAAAAGTTACGTAAGTTTTTGCGCTTCCTTATACGCTGTCCACTTTGAAATAGGAAAATAGGGATTCGGAGATTAGGAAGAAGAGGTACTTTTGCGTCGTACAATTAAGGAGAAATTATAAAGTGAGGAGGACAAAGAGATGGCGCGTGTAATAGCGGATAGTTGCGTAGCGTGTGGTTCGTGCATTAATGAGTGCCCGGTAGAGGCGATAAGCGCGGGCGATATCTATAAGATAGATGCGGATAAGTGCATCGATTGCGGTGCTTGCGAGACGGCTTGCCCGACGGGAAGCATAAGCGCTCTGTAAGCGAGCATAGGTGCAGTAGTTTGATAAGGGCGGTGTGCACTTCAGCGATGTCTGAAGGACGCACCGCCCTTTCGCTTTATGCTGAGGGGCGGTGCGGGTGAAGAGTTATAGCGGCAGGGATAAAAGATAACGTTTTATAATTGAGATTCGCTAGGCTTCGCCCTTTTCGGACGTTTGGGTTTGCGTGAGCGTTTCCAACCGGTGATGAGGAGAGCAACGCAGAGAGCCCCGAGTAGGAAGATGTATAAGGGTGTTATGGGGCCGAGTAGCGCGCTGAAGAAGCGGCCGGTGTGGATTTCGAGAGCAATATTCCAAAGGGAGATAGGTTCGCCACGTAGCCATGCAGGCATGGTTGGGGCAGTGGCGTTTGGGGTAAGCGTCCGGGCGCCGCTAGCGTAATCGAAAACAATGGGGCCACAAGCGAAGTCTGTGGAGAACCCCGCCACGGATAGTTCCCCGAAGGTGGGCATGCCGCCGTGCGCGATGTAGGGTTCGCCGGTGAGAGCATCGGTAATGGAGCTGGAGTGGCGATGCCAGCGGTAAAGGCCGCTGAACGAACCGACGAGCCAAACGCTATCGGTGTAGCGCAACACATTGCAGCCCATGACGCTTACGGGCGGGGTGGGGTTAATTTTTAGGGGAGTGGGCGTCGCGATTGATGGGAGTGAAAAGAAGCCGTCGGTGGTGGAAAGGAGGAAGTCGTTGGCTTCGTGGTCGTAAGAAATTTTTCGCAGTTTGTCGTGCCATGGATTCTTGGAGTTCAGGGATGTTCCGAGCGGAGCGTGGACTTTGATGGGGGCGATGGCGATGAGAAGCGGGGGACGGAGGAAAGTACCCGTGATGGCGAGCAATAAAAATGGGATGAGCAGGAAACGAAGCCAGATGTGGGTTTTGTAGGCGTGCCGCAGCCGGTTACGCCATGCGCGGACGTCGCGGTGCTGCTTGCTACGGGCTTTTGCTACCCGGCGGTTAATGGCCGTGGCGATACCCGAGATGGAGAGTATAAGAAGCGCGAGGCCGAGGAGATCTACCACGAGTCTTCCCGGAAGCCCGAAGAGCGCGCCGCTATGCAGCTCCCAGAAGATGCGAAAGAGAGAGACTTTCCGGTTTTGTTGAGGTTCTGCAAGGAGCGGAACGCGCTGAAGAAGATTGTAGGGGGAAATAGAAGTATAAAGGGAGGAGCGAGAAATAGCCACGAGCGTATCTCCCTGCGCGGCCATCGACACGATGGGATCTTCCGTGCTGGCCAGCAGCTTCCAGACACCCTTGCGGAGCGCGAATAGCCCATCGGGCAGCGCAGCGATGATGGTTCCGTTCGGGAGCTTTATAGCATCGTTGATGCGATTGAGCCTGTGGGGGAATCCGTCTTCGAGGCGGGCGACGAAAGAGGCCTGAGGATCTGTTGCCAACGCGCCGTTCTTACTGTAGAGGAGAATCGAGTCCTTGCTGATGGGGAGAGAGCCCGCGACGAGCTGGTTGTTCCAGTTGGAAAAATGGTAGGCGGCGGGGAGGAACCCTCTTGAGATGGGGATTCTATCAAAAATGTTTTTGTGGTTAAGCACTATGCCAGTAATAGAAAATAGAATCATGAAGGGCGCGAGGATCAGCCCTACCCAGCGATGAAAAGATTTTGCTTTAGCCATATGCGGATTATACTTTTTTTATTGTCGTGATTGCGAGTTGCCAAGGGGCGCCATTCATTCCGCGGGCGGATGCGGGCGGTTGTGGTGAACTCTAGGGGTTTGCTTGGGCGTTTGCATAAGCCTATCGGAGCGCGGGGACTAGGTAGCGGGCGAGGAGATAGCCTACCCCTATGAGCCATACGAAGAGAATGGCCGCGAGGATAAACGGTTTGGCGCCGGCCTGTTTGAATTTTTTGAAGTTGGATTCGATCCCGATTGCGGTCATTGCCATGGTAAGCGCGAAGGCATCGGCCCGTTCGATGCCCTTCACCACGGCATTTGGGAATGGGACGAGCGAGTTGACAATGATAGCAGCGAGGAAACCGATGACGAACCACGGGATAAAAGTTCTTTTACTGCTATGAGTGTCTGTTGAGCCGTCGGGATTGTTTTTTTTCGAGACGAGAAAGCTCAACAAGATAAGAAAAGGGGCGAGCAGGATGATTCGGATCATTTTTACAATGGCAGCACTACCCGCGAGGATTGTGTCGTTCATGGCGTTACCGGCACCGACGACGTGCGCGACCTCGTGAAGCGTGGAACCCGTAAAGATGGCCATTTGCTGCCTATCGAGCGCGCAGAGAACGCCGGTTCGGTAGAGGGTGGGGTAAATAAACATAGAGGCGGTGCCGAAGAGCACGACGGTAGAAACAGCGATTGCGGTTTTATATGGTTTTGCGTTGAGTACTGGTTCGGTTCCTAGCACGGCTGCGGCGCCGCATATGGCGCTGCCTGAGGCGCATAGAATGGTGGTATCGCGATCCAGGTTGAGCCATTTTCCGACCAGGAGCCCGAGGCCTATGACTGAACAGACAATAATGAGGTCAACCACGATGCCGGGGGCGCCGATTGCAATAACATTTTGTATGGTGAGCCGGAAGCCGTAGAAGCTGATTCCGATACGCAAAAGCGTTTTGCTGCAAAAGATGATGCCGGGCGTCCAGGCGGCTGGCAGTCGGTTGCGCAACGTGTTAGCGTAGACCATGCCGAGTAGGATTCCCACGATCATGGGGCTGAACGAGAGGTGCTTGAATATGGAGAAACTTGCAATGTGGTAGGCGGAGAGGGCAAATAGCGCGGTGAGCAAAGTGCCATTGAGAGAGCTGATGCGATGCGGCTTCATGTGACCCTGCGATTTGGATATTAGAATTGGGCGTAAAGGTACGAAAGTTGATAGGTCTACCGGAGGCGGAGAAGCTGCTTGTTTATTGGCGGGTTCGTTAGGATAAGCTACGCTATCCCAGATGGGGAAATATTTTCCGCGCCCTTTTGGCCTTTCGGATGGTAGGGAACAGCGAGATATCATCATCGATCCCATCCTGGATTAGCGATTATGCTAAGATTTTAACGTTGAGTTTAAAGCTTCCGTAGATGCTGCGGTACGACTTGGTATGCAGGTGTTGAAGCGGTCTAGCCTTGATATCGAATGGGTTGTATGAAGGGTGTGTTTTCAAACAAAGGTGCGAGAGGAGAGAGGTAATTGTTGCTAATTGGTTAGCTTCGCGAGGTGAAATAAAAAGTTAGGAGGAGAGCAGATGCGGGAACGAGAATACGATGAGGCGGTAGAGATCATGGTGAATGAGGGTAGGAGTTTGAATGCGGGAGAACGAGAGAAGGCGTTGGGGCCGTACGACGAAATATATTTGAGCGATCGTATACATCATCATAATCGCAGGTTGAATGTGCGCCGGGGCGTGGTGTTCATTCTTTACCTTTCACTGCTAGTGGCGGTGTATACGGTGTTTTTTTATCCGGTTGACAATTTGACGTCGCAAACGTGGCTCAAAGGGACAGTAATTCTGCTCACGGTGCTTTCGTTGCTAGGAATTCCCTTCTTGCTAATGAATCATGGGCGAAACGCGAGCGTGCTGCGTGCAGTTCGGCGGCTGCGTCAGGTTGAGCTGCAAGATTCGCGGTCTACCTCAGAAGGGGTGGAGTCAAAGCGAGAATAGCGAAAGGGCTGGGAATACATTCGCTGCGGCTCGATTTAGGTAATGCCGCGTGCGGGTAGGTAGATTTCTTAGTGAAACGGTCGATTTGTAGGGACGAGCCGCGGCGTAGCTTCGTGCGCCATTGGCTGGGGGCGCATGGTCGTAAGGGTCATGGGGTACATTCGCCCTACCTATACGCGATGTGCAGTACTGTTTTTGGAAGGCGATCGGCAAGCGTAGAGTGGGCGAGCGGAGAGTTGGGAAGTAAGCGGCGCCGTTTGCTGCGCGAAGCGTGGGGAATGCTGCGTTTTAGCGAAGCGGAACGGTTGGTGGTGCCGCGGGGGTGGAAGCGGGCGGAGGGCGTAGCAGGGCGAGTGGAGGAGGGGCGCTTGCTGGACCTCATAGCTGGCGGAGGGGTGCGGCGAGGGGAGCGGGTAGTGGCGGTGCTACGAGCGGACGAGTGGGTGCCGCTGACGGAAACGGCGTGGAGAGAACTGGTAGGTTATTTGGGAGAGGAGAGTTGGCTAGTACTCGTTGGGATTCGCGAGAATGAAGATTCGTGGCATCGTTGGTGCTGGTTGTCGCAGTGCACGGTTTTTACGGTGTGCATCGATCGTTGGAGCTATGGGGCAGCGGTTTACCGGGCGGGCATGTCGAGATATAGCTTTGGTGTACGGTGAAGAGGAGGATGGGGGGATGCTTACCATATGCACTGAATTATTTAAAAAGTGGTAATTTTGCGCGTGCCGATTGGGCAGCAAGCAGGTTAGAAGCATGAGCAGATCGAGTCAAGCGTACATAGAGGCTATAAATCAGGCGCTAGCGGCGTACCCATATCCGCGGGAAGCGGAGGGTCTGTATGCTCCGGTTCGCTACGCGTTGGATTCGGGGGGTAAGCGTATTCGCCCGGTGCTGCTGCTGTCGGCGTACGAGTGGGTGAGCGGGCGAGAGGATTGGCGTGAGGCAGCGCTTCCGGTAGCGGTGAGCGTGGAGGTTTTCCATAATTTTACGCTGCTGCATGATGACATCATGGATGGTTCGGACCTGCGGCGCGGAATGCCCACCGTGTATCGAGAGTGGGGTACGAATGCGGCGATACTATCCGGTGATGCCATGTGCATACTGGCCTATGAGGGCCTTTTATCGGTGGCTCCTGATTGTCTTCCTGGTGTTCTAAAGACGTTTAACTGGTTGGCGATGGCGGTGTGCCAGGGTCAGCAGTACGATATGGAGTTCGAGCGTCGCGAGAAGGTGAGCGAGGGCGAGTATATGCGTATGATATATCTCAAGACGTCGGCGTTGATTGAGGGTGCGCTGCGGCTGGGCGCGCAGCTTGGTGGCGGAGGCGCGGGGGTGATAGACACGCTCGGTGAGTTTGGGAAGCAGCTAGGGTTGGCATTCCAGCTGCAGGATGACATGCTGGATACGTATGGCGATACGGTGACGTTTGGCAAAGAGTGTGGCGATGATATTTGGGCGAATAAGAGTACGTACCTGTCGATTTGGGCGGAGGTCCATGCTGATGAGGTTGGGCAGGCAGAGCTATGGGCCTGCAAACAAAGTAAAGGTATGAGCAGGACGGAGAAGGTAGATAGGGTGCTGTCGGTGTACGAGTCAACAGGAGCGAGAGCGGCGATTGAGCGTGAGATATCATTGCATTTAGATGCTGCGCGAGCTGCGCTGGCACGCGGCGCGTTGCTGCTGGGACGTCGCGGCGAGCTACTCGAGGGGGTGGTCGATGCGCTGTGCGGGCGAAAACGTTGAAAATGAGAGAAAAAGTTGCTTATGGTATAAATTTATAATGCGAAGATAGGAGCAAGAGAAAGAGATGAAGGTGATAGTTCCCTGTGATTTTACAAAGGTGGTGCCGTCCGCCATGTCGTATGCAGTCCGCATGTCGCCAGCGGAGAGCGTGGAGGTGGATTTATTGCATATCTACGAGGGTGGAAGCAATTCGAAACTATCGTTAGATCAGGCGCGGGCGCATCTGGAGGAGGCTGGGCGTGAGTACTCGAAGACGTATGGGGTAAAGGTAGAGGCGGTGCTGCGAGAGGGTTCGTTAGGGACTTCGATACGTGCGGTGGCAGAAGAGCGTCATGCATCTTACGTAGTGATGGGTACGCATGGCATCAGCGGGATGCAGCGTTTCTTTGGTAGCAAGGCGATAAAGGTGGTGAATGAGAGTGAGATTCCCTTTTTGATAGTGCAGACCCCTGCGGAACAAGAGATTTTCAAGCGTTTGATAATGCCGGTAGGAGCGCGCCCCGAAGATGTGGAGAAGTTCAATTGGTGCTTGCGTCTGGTGAAAGAGTATGGGTCGGAGCTACACGCGGTGCTATGTAGTTTTTCAGATTCAGGCCTTCAGCGGAAGGCGAGTGCCAATATGGCATTACTGGAGCGGCTGTGCAGTAACAGTGGTATTCGATGTACGACCCATACGGCGCAAAAGGGGAAGACGGTCCCGGCAGAGCTGGAGCGGGTGGCGCGGGAGAACAAATGCGATTGGATGCTTATCATGATAACGCAGGCGGTGAGTGGGATTGCCGCGACGTTTAATTCGACAGATCAGGAATTGATTTCAAATGGGCTAGAGATACCGGTTATGTGCGTAAATCCGTCGATGTCAGAGCGTTGGTAGGTAGTTTTTTTGTGAAAAGGATGCGATGTGCGGGGAAGGTTGCGGCGCTTTTAGCTAAGAGAAATCGTGCTGCGTTGGGGGGGGGCCGCGGAGTTATGCGGGGGGGGGATTTAGCCTGTAACGGTTTACTATTGGACATTGTACCCAAATTTATTGGAAGAAATTAGCAACAGAATAGAGTTAAGGAGTATATGGAAGAGGAGTTGTCTAGAGATCAGGAGCTGCAGGGGAAGCGAAAGAGCAGCTACGTGGTGAATATGCTTGCGGCGTTAGTGCTGGTTCTTATAATAGTAGCGGGTGCATTGGTCTATCTCTACGTGCGGGAATCGCGAGAGTCGGTGAGGATAGAGGAAGTATTGCAGAATGAGCGGGATTCGCTGCAAGGGAATTTGGAACGGGTTGTGTCAGACTACGATGCGCTGAAGACGGATAATGCAGCATTACAAGAGAAGTTGGACGTGGAGAAGCAGCGGGCGCAGGATTTGCTCGATGAGGTGAAGCGTGTGAGGCAGGTGAGCTACGGGAAGATAAAGGAGTATCAGCGAGAGCTGGGGACTCTGCGGGCGATAATGCGGAAGATGGTGGGGGAGATAGATTCGTTGAATACGTTGAACAAGGCGTTGGTGGCAGAAAATACGAAGGTGCGTACAGAGTACCAGGAGTCGCAGCGGAGCGTAGAGAAGCTCTCGGAAGAGCGCGCGGAACTGGCCGCGCGCGTGGATAAGGGGGCCGAGCTACGCGCGCGGGGTGTGACGGTGATAGGTTTGACGAAGCGGGACAAGGAGACCGGGCGCGCTTCGAGAATCCAAAAGCTGCGCACATGTTTTACGCTGATGGAGAATGCCATTGCGGAGGCGGGCGTTCGTAGGGTGTACATCCGTATTTTTGGTCCGGACGGTGCGTTGCTGGCGAACGCGGAGGGGGGGACCTTCGCAGCCAATGAGGAGCAGCTGACCTACACGGCGGTTCGCGAGGTGGATTACCAGAATGCGGATACGGATGTATGCATATATTATGGGGAGGACGGGCGCTATGAAAGGGGGGTCTATCGCGTGGAGGTTTATAGCGATGGGGTGTTGGTAGGAGAGGGGGAGACCTCGATGCGATGAGCGGAGAGTTGCGCTATCACGTTAGTCGAGAGAGTCTGCTGGAACGATTTTTACAGTACGTTCGAGTAGATACGCAGAGCGTAGTTGGCGTTACGAGCTACCCGAGTTCGGTTAGCCAGCGCTATTTCATGGAGCGGTTGGCAGAAGAGATTCGGGAAATGGGCTTAACGCCGCGGATAGATGCGCATGGATATTTAGTCGTTGCATTGCCGGGGCGCGGGAAGCTGCACAATGGGTCAAAGATAGGATTTTTAGCGCATGTGGATACTTCACCCGATGCATCTGGCAAGGGTGTTCGGCCGCGGGTGCTCCGCTACGCGGGAGAACCCATACGGCTCGAAGCGAGCGGCGAAGCGCTAAGCGAGACACTGTACCCCTCCTTGGCGCGCTATCGAGGCGAAGATATCGTTGTGACTAGCGGAAAGACGCTGCTGGGCGCAGACGATAAGGCGGGAGTTGCCGCACTGATGGAGGCGTTGGCCATATGGAGCAGAGAGGGGGACACGGAGGCGCGACACCCGGTGCGGGTGGCATTCACCATGGATGAAGAGGTGGGGAGCGGCGTAGACTTTTTTGATGTAAAGGGATTCGATGCAGATTTTGCCTACACAGTCGATGGCGGAGAGATTGGGAGCTTTGAATATGAGAATTTTAATGCGGCATCGGCGCAAGTTCGGTTGTGGGGGCGCGTGACGCATACGGGCGATGCGAAGGGGAAGATGATAAATGCTCTCCGGCTGGCACTCGAGTTCGACTCGTTCTTGCCGCGCGAGAAGCGTCCGGAGGAGACATCAGGGTACGAAGGTTTTTTTCACCTCCATAATTTGCGGGGAGACTGCGGAGAGGCAGAGCTGGATTACCTTATACGCGAGCATGATCGGGATAAGTTTGAGCGGATGAAACAGGAGCTGCGTCGCGCTGGCGGGACTTTGTCGGATCGGTACGAGGGGGTACGCGTTGAGGTGCGAATAGTTGACAGCTACTATAATATGGGAGAAATCGTGACGCCCGATAGCCCAGCCGTGCGGCTGGGGTTGAAAGCCATACGCGAGGCGGGCATAGAGCCGGCTGTGCAGCCGATACGGGGCGGTACGGATGGGGCGAGACTTTCGTATATGGGTCTTCCTTGCCCGAACCTATTCGCGGGAGGAGTCAATTTTCATAGCGTGCATGAGTATATCCCGGTGCGCAGCTTGGTAAAGGCGTGCGAGGTGGTGCTGCGCATTGCAGCATCCGAGGAGTAGCGAGATAGGTGCAGAGCTGAGCGCATTTTTGGCGCGTTGCGATTAGAAGCGCAGCATTGCTTTTCGCGCCACGGTAGTTGGTACAAACAGAGAGGGCGGCCCGGGTGGCGGGCGGGCGCGCGGTTTGGGGTTTATACCACGCTCCAGGGGTGGACCGGCGGT
>JABCPG020000036.1 GCA_013333195.2 Bacteroidia bacterium | reverse complement strand
CTGCACCAGGCCATCGAGGCGAAGGAACACGTGAAAATCGAAGCCGCCACGCAGACATTTGCCACGGTAACGCTGCAGAACTACTTTAGGATGTACCGCAAGCTGGCGGGTATGACCGGCACCGCGGAAACGGAGGCAGGCGAGTTCTGGTCGATCTACAAACTCGACGTGGTGGTGATCCCCACGAATCGCCCGGTGATTCGCAAGGACGAGGAGGACAGGGTCTACAAGACGGTCCGCGAGAAGTACAACGCCGTGATAGAGGAGATAGAGAAGCTCGTGGCGGCGGGCCGCCCGGTGCTGGTGGGCACGACCTCCGTGGAGATATCAGAGCTTTTGAGCCGAATGCTAAAGCTCCGTAAGATTCCCCACAACGTGCTGAACGCTAAGCAGCATCAGAAGGAGGCGCAGGTGGTGGCCGAGGCGGGGCGAAAGGGGCAGGTGACGATAGCAACAAACATGGCGGGCCGCGGTACGGACATCAAGCTTACGCCGGAAGTGCGCGAGGCCGGAGGGCTCGCCATCGTGGGCACGGAACGCCACGAATCGCGCCGCGTCGATAGGCAGCTGCGAGGACGCTCCGGGCGGCAGGGGGATCCCGGCTCATCGGTTTTCTTCGTATCGCTGGAGGATAACCTTATGCGCCTCTTTGGGTCGAGCCGAATAATAAGCATAATGGATAAGCTTGGGCTTGAAGAGGGCGAAGTGATACAGCACCCGTGGATATCAAAGTCGATAGAAAGGGCGCAAAAGCGGATGGAGCTGAATAACTTCGGAATACGCAAGCGCCTGCTCGAGTACGATGATGTCATGAACCTTCAGCGCGAACGCATCTACGATCGGCGCCGCCACGCGCTATTCGGGGAGAAAATGGAGGAGGACATCGCGGAGATGGTGCAGGGGACGTGCGAGGCGATGGCGGAAGAATTCGCGAATACCAACGATTGGGACGGTTTTCGCGACGCGGTGCTCTACACCTTTTCCATGGAACCCACAATCGATCGGACAGCCTTCGCGCAGGCTTCGCGCGGCGAACTCCTTGAGCTGCTGAAGAAGATGGTGTGGGAACGCTACGAACAGCGGATGGCAACCATAGCCCAGCGCGCCCTCCCGGTGTTCCAAAAGGTGCTAGACACCCACGGGGACCGCTACACGGACGTTGTTACCCCGATATCGGACGGTAAGAGGGTGCTACAAATACCAATAAATCTGCGACGAGCCATAGATTCGAATGGGCGTGAGCTATCCAAGGGCATCGCCCGCACAATACTGCTCCTGGCCATCGACGACCACTGGCAGCAGCATCTGCTAGCCATGGACGAGCTGAAGCAAAGCGTGCAGAACGCTTCGTACGAACAGAAGGATCCGCTACTCATCTACAAGTTTGAAGGGTTCGAACTTTTCGAAAGAATGATATCGGAGCTGAACCGCGACATCCTCCGCACGCTGCTCAAAGCGCATATCCCGGTTGACGAAGGCAACGCCGCGCAGGAGCCCGCAAGGCAAGAACAGCCCAAACGTCCCGCGCAGAAGCTACAGGCCGGCAGGAGCGATACGTACACCAGCAACGCGCAACCTCCGCAGCCGAACCAACCCGTTGTGAACAGCGATCCCAAAGTGGGGCGAAACGATCCTTGCCCCTGCGGCAGCGGGAAAAAATACAAAAATTGCCATGGCCGGCTGGGAAACGCTTAGCGATAGGGACGTAACCCACCGCCCGCGGTAGACGCGATGGGAGCAACGCGGAGGACGAAAAAGGAAAGAGCGAAAATGGATCCGATTAGATTAGTGGAAGAATCGCTACGCGACGCGCTGCGCGCGCTGCTAAACGTGGAGGAGGTGCAACCCGCGGTGGAGCTACAGGAAACGCGGAGCGAATTTACGGGCGATTACACGCTGGTAGTCTTTCCGTGGGTGAAGCAAGCCCACTGCAAACCCGAAGCGCTGGCCGACGAGCTGGGGAAACGGGTGGCCGAGAATCGAGGCCTCGTGAAGGGCTACAACGTGGTTAAGGGCTTCCTTAATCTATCGGTGGCCGACGCGGTATGGCAACAGGCGCTGGAGGAGATTCCCACGGATGGAAGCTACGGGAGGCACGCAGCGGGCACGAGTGGGCGCACAGTGGTGGTGGAGTTCTCATCGCCAAACACCAATAAGCCGCAACATTTAGGGCACATTCGAAACAACCTCCTCGGGCACTCCATATCCGCGATTCTCACCGCGGCGGGCGATACCGTGTTTAAGGCCAACCTCATCAACGATCGCGGGATACATATCTGCAAATCGATGGTGGCGTGGAAGCGCTACGGCAACGGTGCAACCCCGGAGACGACAGGCATCAAGGGCGACCACCTCGTGGGGGACTACTACGTGCGCTTCGATAAAGAGTACAAAAAAGAGGTGAAGGCCCTAAAGGCCAAGGGCGCAAGCCAGGAGGAGGCAGAGGCGCAAGCTCCCATTCTACTCGAGGCGCAGGCCATGCTCCGCGAATGGGAAGCCGGCGACCAGGCGGTACGTTCGCTATGGAAAAAGATGAATGGCTGGGTGTACGACGGGTTCGAGGAGACGTACCGCACGATGGGTATATCCTTCGACAAGATGTACTACGAGTCCGAAACCTACCTACTCGGGAAGGAAACCGTACTGCAGGGGCTACGCGATGGCGTGTTCTACCAGAGAGCCGACGGTTCGGTGTGGATCGATCTGCGTTCGGAAGGGTTGGACGAGAAGCTTCTCCTGCGGCAGGATGGGACATCGGTATACATGACGCAGGATATCGGAACCGCCATAATGCGGCAGAAAGAGTTCGGCGCCAACATGATGATGTACGTGGTGGGCAACGAGCAGGAGTACCACTTTCAGGTGCTAAAGCTCATTCTCTCCAAGCTTGGATACGCGTGGGCCCAGGGAATATACCATCTCAGCTACGGTATGGTGTTTCTGCCTGAGGGGAAGATGAAATCGCGGGAAGGGACCGTGGTGGACGCGGACGACCTCATGGCCTCCCTATTTTCGATTGCGCGCGACACCGCGGACACGCTTGGGAAGCTGGCGGGCCTCACCGATCAGGAAAAGGAGAAGACGTACAGGCAGGTGGGACTCGCCGCGCTGAAGTATATGATCCTTAAGATAGACCCCAAGCGCAATATCACATTCGACCCGCGGGAGTCGATCGACTTCAATGGCAATACAGGGCCCTTCCTGCAATACACGCACGCACGGGCCTGCTCCGTTCTCTCGCGCCTTTCCACGGGCAAGAGCGAGGAGGGGCATTCAGCCGAAAGCATCACGCTCGATGAGTATGAGCGTACGCTAATACGGCGGTTAACGCAGTTCCCCGCAACCATCGAGGGCGCAGCCAAGGCGTACAGCCCGGCCATCGTTGCGAACTATCTCTACGAGCTCGCCCGAGAGTTTAACCAATTCTACCACGAGCTGCCCATAGCTAAAGAAAGCGACGCGAACCTACGTACGCTGCGCACCAAAATCACAGATGCGACGCGCGCGGTGCTAGCGAGCGGCCTATCGCTTCTGGGGATAGACGCGCCAACACGCATGTAAGCGTTCCACATTCGATAAAAATAGGGAGAGGATGCTACTGCCCATGAGCGAACCGCTGAAGGAGCAGTAAATGATATGGAAACCATGAACTATCAGGAGGCGATAGCATACATATTCAACGCCCTGCCGATGTTCCAGCGGCAAGGCGCGGCAGCGTACAAGGCGAACCTAGATACATCCAGCGCGCTTGACCTCTACGATGGGCAGCCACACACGGAATTCGCCACGGTGCATGTGGCCGGCACGAATGGGAAAGGGAGCGTATCGCACATGATGGCCTCAGTGCTGCAAGCGGCGGGGTATAAAACCGGCCTATTCACCTCGCCGCACATGGTCGATTTCCGCGAACGCATCCGCATCAATGGTGAGAAGATCCCAGAAGGCTACGCGGCGGAATACGTCTCGAGCCACCTAGAAGTATTTGAGGAGCTGAAACCCTCCTTTTTCGAAATGAGCGCGGCGATGGCCTTTTCCTACTTCCGCGATTCGCACGTTGACATAGCGGTGATCGAGGTGGGCATGGGGGGCCGCCTCGATTCTACGAATATTATCCACCCTGAGATTTCGATTATCACGAACATAGGGTACGACCACATGGCCTTCCTGGGCGATACGCTCGGTAAGATTGCGAAAGAAAAATGCGGGATTATCAAGGACGGCGTGCCGGTGATTTTTGGGGAGGTCGTAAAGGAAACCGCGAACGTATTTATCGAAACGGCTAAATCGCACGATGCGCTCTACGAAAAAGCGCAGGATTACCTCCACCTCGAGGAGCAGGAGCCGCTAGAGCACTCTCAAAGGCTAACGTATAAACGCGTTCGAGACGGCAAGCGGATTACAGTAGAAACCGACCTGATGGGCGCGTACCAACGCCACAACGTGGCAACGGTGCTAACGGCCATCGACATTCTGCGCATGAGCGGCTACCGAATCCCCGAGCAGGCAGAACGTGAGGGGCTAGCGCACGCGCAGGCCTCCACCCATCTGTACGGACGCTGGCAGCAGCTTGGGCACGCCCCAAGCATCATTGCCGACACCGGGCATAACGAGAATGGTCTAAAAGAAACGCTCCCCCGCCTGGTATCTATACCCGCCAAAACGCTACGAATCGTGATGGCGGTGGTCAACGATAAAGATCTTGCGCACATACTCCCCCTATTTCCCACGACGGCCGTATACTACTTTGCGTCCGCACAAATTCCACGCGCGCTCCCTTGGGAGGAGCTTAGGCGAGAAGCGGAGCAATACGGCCTGAGGGGTGAAGGGTACGAGAGCATTGAACGCGCAGTAGCAGCGGCTGTGGAGGATGCTGACGAGGAGGATGTAATATTCATCGGAGGCAGCACCTACACCGTGGCAGAGGCGCTGCCTCTATTTTTGCAGCTCGAGTAGCCTCTAGCCGTAAAAGCTTCCAGCGGATAGACACCCTGAGGCAGCAGCCCTAGGCATCTGTGGTGCGGTTCTATGCGTATGCGCGAAAAGCGAAAACTACCCATCAGCGGCAGCAGTCACACCACGGTGGAGGGCTGAGCAGGTCGCCAGGCGCAGCAGCCCTAGGCGCCTGCGCCATGGCGCGATTCCATGCGCTCGGCGATTAAGTAACGATTACGAATCGAAGAATTTCTCCCGACAAGCTCGCCAATGAAACCGGCAAGAAAACACTGAACACCGAGGATGACCAGAAGCAACGCTAGGAAAAACAAAGGTTGGTCGGTCACATTACGGTAGGGATGGAATGAGTACATCGTAATAATCTTTTCAACGATTAGCCACACAACCGTAATGGCGCCGA
Organism: Bacteroidia bacterium; assembly: GCA_013333195.2. Classification (GTDB taxonomy): domain Bacteria; phylum Bacteroidota; class Bacteroidia; order Bacteroidales; family CAJPTX01; genus Bacteroides_D. The sequence continues at coordinate 21,252 of JABCPG020000036.1, read as the reverse complement.
AGAGGAACATTAGGGAGCCGATAGTCCCAAAAAAATGCATGGGCCTCTTACCGAACCGCCCGACGAAGGTAACCGTCATCAGATCCAGATAGCCATTGATGAAGCGGGACCAACCAAATTTAGTGGAACCATACTTACGCTTGTAATGCTTAACCGGCTTTTCGCCTATTCTAGCAAAACCGGCCGTTTTGGCGATCGCTGGCACGTAGCGATGCATGTCGCCGTAAAGTTCTATGGCCTTAACCACCTCCCGCCGGTAGGCTTTGAGGCCACAGTTAAAATCGTGGAGACGAATCCCGGTCACAAGCCTCGCGGTAGCGTTGAACAGCTTGCTGGGAAGATTTTTAGACAGCTTCGGATCATGACGCTCTTTCTTCCAACCCGATACGAGGTCGTACCCCTGCTCCACAATCATACGGTACAACGAGGGAAGCTCGTCCGGGGAATCCTGCAAGTCAGCATCCATCGTAAAGACCACACGTCCGCACGATTCTTGAAATCCCACATGCAACGCGGCAGCCTTGCCGTAGTTACGCTGAAAACGAATCGCTTTCAGCGCAATTCCACGAACCTGCAACCTTTTAATAGCGTCCCACGAACCGTCGGAACTGCCATCATCGACTAAGATCAGTTCTGCAACCCACCCCTCAGCGCAACATACACGCGCGATCCAAGCGACCAGCTCTGGCAGGGACTCCTCCTCGTTATACAGAGGGACTACAATGGACACATCGCAACGCTCCCCTCCCCCACCAACTATCTCTTCCACCATGCTAAAGACTCTCTCTCTGGACCCTAAACGGATGTATTTACAGGCTTTTTACGGCGCAAAACAGCCGCTGCTACCAGCGCGTATATCAAGCCGCTAAGCAGGGCGTTAACAAACGAAGAAAGCCCCAACACCCACGGCGTGATGAATTTTTCCATCAACTCAAACTGCGCGTCGGCCTGATCGCTGCTACCCACCATCTCCATGGTGGTGCGAAACGCCTCGTCAAGCATATTCTCGATGTAGTCGCTAAAAAGGAACGAAATCATCGCCCAAACCGCCAATGCGTAAATGGGCGCGGCGACCAGCGCCTGCAAAAAGCCAACCCGAACAGCCTTCCCATAGGTCATGTCGGAAGGTTGCTCAAAACGCTTCCTGTACTCTTTGATGCAGAGGTAGACCATAAAGAAACTTGCGCACCAATTGAGTAGCTGGAGCCAGAAGGGCATTTTGTATATTTCTCGAAATGCAGTAAACCAAAATAGAGCGATCCAAAATACAGCTAACGGCACACCATACGCAACGGCCAAAGCCCACTCAGAGGCTTTACCACTCTTTGCGCTATCTATCTGCTCAGACATATTCCAACACTGTTTTATAGCACAAAGGTATAATATTTTAGGGTAATCCTCGATGCGATACGCCTAGCCCCAGTAAAAATTAATACCAACGGGAGGTAGAGATAGGCGGACGAATCCAAAAGTGTGTTAAAAATTTCGTTACTTTGCCAGCGCGAATATGCGGGGATGGCTTAGGTATGGGAAGAGGGCGGAAAGTACACATTAAATACTCAAAAGTACGTGGTTAGCTCCATGGTTCGGAGAATGCGCCAAGCATTTGCGGCGGTGTGCAGCGTTGTCGTATTGCTCAACGCGGCGTCGTGCGTCGAGAAGACTCCAAAGGAGCTCAATGATTTCAAACGCCTTCCCGGCGGAAGCTTCATGAAACTAGTGCAGCTAGGAGAGGAAACGCACACTGCCACGCCCGGGGACTACGTTTCGCTGCACCTACGCTACTCCACATGGAGCGACTCAACTTTCTTTTCGGGAATGCGCCAATTCCAGCTTGCCCGCCCCTCCTATCAAGGCTCCATCGACGACTGTTTCGCCAATCTGGCAGCGGGCGACAGCGCTATTTTCTACGTTGATGCCTACCAATTTTTTCACGTCACCCTGGAGTCCACCCTTCCCCACTTCATCGATTCGGGCGAGCTAATACGCATCGACACACGAATGCTCTCCATTCTAGACTCCAGCGCATTCGCGCAGCAGCAGCAGGCCTTTCTACAATGGATAAACGACTTTGGAGAGTATGAGACTACTCAAATCCAACAATTCCTTAACCAAAAACATTTGAGCATCACTCCCATTGACAGTCTATACTACATCCCCCTCAAGCAGGGAGTCGGCATCCCTCCAAAAGATGGAGATACCGTTACGTTTGATTTTGAAGGTCGATTCCTTACCGGAAAATATTTTGATTCCACCAAGCAACGCCACGAGCCTTTCATTTTCATTCTTGGGCAGAAGTGGCAAGTCATTGAGGGTTTGGAGCGCGCGGTGAGAATGATGAGAAAGGGCGAAAAAGCACTATTTATTTTCCCATCCGGAATCGCCTTTGGGCAAGAGGGAAGCAGCACTGGAATCATCCCTCCCTTTACGCCCGTGGTGTTCGAGGTGGAGATTCTTGATGTCAGAGAGGGAGGGAAGAACGATGCCGCAAAGGAAATCTAGCTACATACTAATCGTCGCCGTTCTTGCAGTTACAACGATGGTAGCCAGAGGCTGCGCACGCCCCTACCGCGACCAAATGCGCGAACGCGAATTTGCGGCGATTGAATCATACTTTAACGCGCAAAAGCTTACCGTTTGGCAATCCAATGACTACCGCTACGCCCCCGTGCGTCTGGGCGATTCGCTGAACGTTCAGAACGGTGACATCCTTGAACTCTACTACGCATTCTTCGCTCTGTCTGGGGGTAAACTCGATCTTCTTGCCACTAACAATGACACGGTGGCTCAGTCCTACCAACAACCGATCGAAACGCAAGACGACCGCCCCCTACGCATCGAAATCGGTAAGACGCAACTGATGAAAGGATTTGAACTCGGCTTGAAGAATTATGCTCAGCTCAATGGCGTAGGCTGGTTAGGCATCCCCTCCGATTTAGCCTACGGCAATAGCCGCTTTGGACGGGTTGCACCGAACACACCCATACTGTGCCAAATCTACATTGTAAGCGCAAGTAGCGAAAGGGTTGAGAGAAACTAACATCTAATTTTGGAAAAGATTCAACATGAAACCCAAGATTATAAAGTCTTTTAGCGTCGTGCCATCTACACTTCTGAGAGTGGGAATCCTAGCGATTCTGTTCGCTATGCCAAGCTGTAAAAAAGAAAGAACCGTCACTACCGACCCCTACGCAGAAGAGGATGAGATAGTGAGGATAAACGCGAGGCGCCTGACAGAATACCCTAACGCGACAAAAGAGGGAGAAAAGGCCTTTTATGATATTACGAAACAAAATTCTGTAGGAACACCCCTATCAAGTGCGCTATGGGTTTACCTTGACTATACAACGGTATCGTTCGATGGTCGCTTCATAGGGAGTAGCGTAACCGATAGTGCCAAGCTATATCGGCAGTGGAGTGCTAGCACACGATACGTTGCATCTCTTAAAAGGAACGATGAGAACTCCCTTGGAAAAGAGCTTCACAGCATATTGCAGAAATGCCGAGAAGGCGAGATAGTTACGGTTGGAATGAGCGCAAAGGCTGGAAATGCTACAGGCCTCTGGAAAAGCAGAACCAACGAATCTGTAATCGCCTCAATCGTAATCACTAAAGTCCTCAACGATCCGAAAGCCGAGGAACAAAAACTCATACAAAACTTCATGAATAGCCATAGTGGTTTTACGTTGCGCGATTCAGTATACAAGAAGGTCGATGAAATAGGCACAGGAAAAGTGATTCCCGCAACTGGAAGGGTGCATTTTAGGTATGGCGCCTATTTCCTCGATGGATCTCTAATCGAAACCAACGATGAGACCATCGCCACGCGTTACGGTATTACGCTTCCTAGCAATCGGACGTCGCTGCTTTCAATAGCTGTAAAGGATGATGCCGCGTTCGTAAAAGGTCTTAGCGGAGTATGTGAAGGGGAAACCGTAGGGAGTAAACTCCAGATTGTAGTACCTAGCGCAATGGCTTACAAAGACAAAGGAAAAGGAAACGTACGTCCCTACGAACCGCTACGTTTTGAGATTACAATAGTGAACTACACGGAACTGTAGTTCTCCCTATTCCTTTACGATTCAACGATCGAATTATAGCATCCCTACGTATACCTTGCAGTCCACGAAGGTATGCGTAGGGAATTCAATTTCATGCTTAAATAGCCCATACACCGAAGGACCAGATCCCGATAACGACGTAAAGGTCGCACCCAGCTCCTGGAATCTTTCAATAATATCACATACTAAAGGATAACGCTTTACGAGTTCTGGCAAAAAATCGTTCGTTACATCAGCCTGCCAGGATTCAATAGGTGCATTGGCAAGAATCTCACTGAGAACCTTATGCCTATTCATCGGAGTAATCCAACCAAATGCCTCCTTCGTAGATACGTGCAATCTTGGTGTAACCAAAACTAAGTACATCCCACGTAACGGAAGCTTTATAGGCTCCAATCGCTCTCCTCTCCCAGCAGCAAAACATGGTTCCCCACGCATAAAAAAGGGAACATCACTGCCCAGATTCAATGCTATACGCTCTAACTCCACTCGCGATACGTCCTTTAAACAATACGAGGAGAAACATCTCAAAGCACTAGCAGCATCAGAAGACCCTCCTCCAAGTCCCGCTCCAGCAGGGATACGCTTATGCAATCGAACCCTTACGGGCAAAGGAGAATAAACTCTCAATGCGTCATACGCACGCCACACGAGATTTTCTTCCACTGACTCTTGAAAATCACATCCCTCCAATTCTAATTCTATCCCACTGCGCTTGCCAGACCCAAACTCAACATACATCTCATCGCAATAGCCCGGCACTGGAACCATCACCGTCCTTAGTTCATGAAAACCATCGTCTCTGCGCGCAACCACCTGAAGGCCCACATTTATCTTTGCGCAAGGATAGCTTACTATCGTTTTCATCTCGATTTCCCCTCTACCACTACCACGCATTCACCTCTTCTCTCTGTCCGCCCAAGCTCTTCGAGAACCTCTCCAATCGATCCCCTAACGTACGACTCGTAAACTTTTGAAATCTCTCTGACTACGCACACCCTTCGTTCCTCTCCCATAATCTCACGCATCTCTAGCAACAAGCGTATTAACCGATGGGGGGACTCGTACACAATCACTGTTTTTTCAGATTGAGCAACATTCAAAAGGCGCGTACGACGACCCTTTTTAACCGGAAGAAAACCCTCGTACATAAAGCTCTCACATGAAAACCCGCTCCCGACCACAGCTGGAACCAACGCAGTGGCGCCAGGCAAACACGTTACCTTCACCCCTAATCCAATTGCTTCGCGCACCAAAAGGAAACCGGGATCCGATATCCCTGGCGTCCCTGCATCTGAAACCAGCGCAATAGATGTTCCCTCCGCAAGCAGCTGTCCATACCGATCTACCACAGCGTGCTCGTTATGCAGATGAAAAGGCAATAGTCGCGTTTTAATATCATAGTGACGGAGCAAGTTCCCCGTTGTGCGAGTGTCTTCAGCCAACACAACATCCACTTCCCGTAGCACGCGTAAGGCCCGCAACGTTATATCCTCAAGGTTCCCTATGGGCGTAGGCACCACGTACAGCACAGCATCTTGACCCTCCTTAATCTTGGCTACCATAGCGTTGCTCTAGTAGTTTCACGAAACGCTTTACACTCTCAGACTTCACTTCGGTCTCATCGCCCAAATACTCCGACAAACGCGTAATACCTTCATAAAAAGAACCCGCGCCATCCATCAAAGACATCAACTCTTTGAAACGATCCGTATCCCCTCCGCACAGCGTCTGTCTGAAGTAGAGTCGATCATTGAGTGTCATCTCCTTCTCCAAACTCTTTATTTGCTTACGTCGGATTGAAACATCCGTCGCGTTTTCAGTATGTTCACTCTGCGCGTACTGCTCCACCACGCTTTTAACAACCCCCTTATTCTCAATCCCATTCCTACCGACGTTCGCAACTGCACTGCCTAACGGCATCTGCGGTTCACCCCGCGTCAACTCTTCTTTCTTTTCTTTTCCCTCTCCCAACTCGCCAGCATCGAAAGCAACAAAACTTTCTTGTGAAACTTTCTGTTTTTGGGAGTCAATGTCTTTTACCTCCCCATCTGACAAAACCTCATCAACTCCGTTTCGTAAACCAATTACGTTAGATACCGACTGCACGTAGCTACACAACGCTCCCACTCGTGCCATCAAGCCATCTAAGGCTTCGCAACTACTATTTTCATCCAGAAAATAGCTGTCTATCGCACTGCGTATAGCACGCAACGCAACGTGTTGCTCACGCATACAATCGTTAACAAAACCCTTTTCCTCACATACCTCTCGGCCCCTACTCTTTAGCATCATGCTGCTCCTCCCAAATCTTAAGCGCCGCGCTTATCTGCTGAACTAGCTTCGACGCTTCATCATCCTTCCGCTCCACGGATGATGAGAAATCCAATTGGGTCTGTATGGGTTTCCCAACCTCTCGACTCCCCGCAAGGGTTTCCATCGTTGATGCGGCGACCCTCCTTCTCGGTTTCTGCGCAGAGCTCGACTGCTCCTCTATAATAGGTAAAATTGGTACTCTAACCGATTGGGCAACAGAAGATATCGGAGCTTCTGAGAATCCCTTTGAAGATTCTTCAACTCCTTTCTGAATCTTATTCACCTCCTCGGGCTGCTCAATTTTATTCAATTCCGAATTTTTCCCTTTCGCTTGAACCTTATCCACTTTAGGTTCTCTTTTCGCACGATACGTATTAAATCCGAGTACCTCGCTTTTCTGATTCTCCTGCTGCCTCCTTTCCATATCTTCACGCCACTCCTCATAATCAGCTTTCAATCTAGCTGACAGCTTCATGTCATTTTCATTTTTGAATTGCGAAAACAGTACGGCGAATCTATACGTATCCTTTTCCACCAAGGGGGAAAAACCGTAGCCTATCTGCGATGTGAAATCGTTAGAAGCACCGCCAACCACCCTGCGTACTGTATCTTCCAATTCTGAAAAATCGTTCATTGTCGGAGACACATTCGCACCGTACGCAACTTTAATTGTGCAATATTTCGCTCCCTGCACATCGCGTAAATACATAAATGGACCCGGCACCGCGCTGTAAAGCAACTTCGTCAATACGGAAGCATTCGGATCTAGCCCTTTCACCTCTGGAATGGCATCTATCTTCGCCTCAACGTAGCCCGCCACCACGCATTGGCCCCGCTGGCTCTCATCCTCCGGGCTAACGCACATATTAGCAGCTGCATCCGACGCATCAATATTTTTTTCTACAGGAACGCTAGCCATCAATTGGTGCGCATTCACAAATTGCAGCGCAACATCGTAAAGCTTCTCGTTCGCATCCGTTTGCTGCATATCCCCATATGCCCTATACATTCCCTCTTGATCTATAGGAACAAATACCCCCACATACTTTTCCATCCCCTCTACAGTCTGCACTATCTCTTGCATTCGCTTTTCCGACCCCGACATCATCGGTGTCACAGCTATAGCGTATATCTCTAGATATTTATATTTCTCATGCAGTGCCTTTGCGATTGCCAAAGACGACCCCGAACCTGTTCCCCCGCCAAAGCCAAACATCAAAAGCACACGGCAAAATTTATTGCCATTGCCCAACTTCTGTTCTAAACGTTCGTAGATCTCCAAAAAGCTAGCCATGTTTTCTTTCATCATACTCTCGCCCACCTCTGGATTCCCTCCCGCCCCTTGCCCATTAAACATAGATAGATCCTTAGGAGCCTGACTGTCTTCTTCCGGTACACTCGAAACCGCACGTTTTAATGCTAAGCTCTCCATCCCCTTTTCAAGAATACACGATAGCTCGCTGTAATCCGAATTTATCACAAAAAAACGTAAATCTGCATTCGTTGAATAGCGTTTGTACACCCGCTTCACCATGTGGCACCCCACTCCGCCACTCCCAATGATCAGGGTCTTATCGCCCTCCTTCTTCGCCAATGCATCCGTAAGTTCCGACACCTCCGTGGGCACCATCCGTATCATCGACGGCTCATACTCCTCAAACAAACCTTTCGCATCCATAGTCTCTTTATATTTTTACGCGTTGTACACCAACACATCTCCACGTCCATTGCATTTTCTACACTATCGGCTTCTTCGGCCCGCGCAGGGCACTGTTCTGAAGCCAATCAATAACACTACGTATACCCCTACCCGACTTGGGTACTCCCTCCGGGGCGCAGTCTGTATCAGCACCTCCATTGTCTCCACTATCGGATAGCCCTGCTTGCGGTTCGTTTTTTTCTGATGCTTCAATTGGCTCCCACTCCCTACACGCTACCTCTTGACGTAAAGCGCCCAGCACCTCTTGCAACGTCTCTTCCTTCACCGATGGACCATTCTGCGCGCTGATAACCTTGTAGCTCATCAAGTCACTGGAAACCTCTACCTGCGCAATCCTAAGTTCTTCTTCCTTTTCAAAGCACGTCTTTATCCACTCGGCTAACCCTTTATGCCCTGCAAATCCTCCGCTCAGCCGTAAATAGATGCGCGCATTTGGACTTTGCGCTAAGGGGTACCACTTCCGTATCACGACAATTAGCTCCTTCACCAACTCCGAAACCACTAACGACGCAAATATAGTCACCGTCGCCATCTGCTCGTCGCGATACGTCCCCTTTCCGGCCATCTTTATCAACTCAGCCTCTTCATAGTTTATCCCATCGAAATGCACATACTTCTTCAACGTCTCGTACACGTAATCATGTGTGCAGCACGCTACCTTCATCCCATAATATTCGCTGAACTTAGTTCCAATGCCAAACAGCCGCGCGTGATGCGACAAATTCAGCTCGCCGTTCCTATCGAAAACCTCTAACAGCACGCTCTTCGTGTACCCCAAATGGAGATGAAAGTAGCAATCACCATACTGCGCATTTTCAACCCGTTGCCCCGCCGAAGCCAACCCCTCCACATACCACTTCTTCAAATCAATCTTTGCATTACCCAGCACGGTGGTGAAACGACGCAAATACTCCGCTTTAACCTTCACCCCTATCCAATCGCTACAAATAATCTCCGTGCACGTCCCCTCAGGGGTCGTTCGTATGCGTTTCACATTACCTTCTTTCGTATAGTACCGCACCGGCTTATTGTACACCACTACCCACTCCCCACTCGACTCCTCATTATTCTTCCACTGAAGCGACTGCGTCTGTATCTGCTCCATCGTGCTTGAGGTAACCACCCTCGATGTCGTACCCGGCATTGTCTCTGTGCACTGCATCTCACGCGAATATTCGCACGTCACCGTTTCACCCGCCATCAGCATCACCGACATCGACTTAATGTCAAAACCGAGGCTCTTCGACATCCGCGCCACCACTTGCGTCACCGCGCGCGTCGACACTTCAATATTACTTACGTACCCCTCTCCAATCTCACGCTGCTGCTGCACGCACACCTGCGCCGGCCCTACTGGCCTGCCGTTGGCATCCAGCAGCTGCACTGCCAATCGACATTCCGTAGCACCCACATCAAGCGTTGCCACATAATAATGCGCATCTTTCACGTTTGTCATCGCGTTCTCCATTATTTCACATTTTTATCATGGCACCACACCTACATTTTCCGCTTGCAAACAACTTGCCGTCCGTAGCGCAAGTCTATTCTATCATAACTATTTAACCCCTCACCCGGAAGGCGGGACGCATACAACGAACGGAGCTTCATCAACTTATACTCATACCCCGAAAGATCTCCCAAAGATATAATCTGACTCCCCACCCTGGGCACCAACTCCACGTTTAGCGTATCCCGAACGTACACCTGCGCAATCTGGGCACGCCAAAAATCATCTTCGTACACCGCGCTCAAAAATCTGTATAGCTCGCCATAAAACGTATTCCCCGACACATTCAACCGCTGCGGCTCTCCCTCGCCCGGGGCAGAACGCACCGCGCCGCTCACCACCAACACGGGCGTCGCGTACCCCGGCAACGCCGGGAAAATATATCCATCCCGCGCTATGTACCATGCTCCCCCCCGATCGGGCAGCACGTGCGCAATCGCCTCTCGTTGCCTTACCTGCACGCGCAACCGTCCATCCATATCCACATACGCCTCGCAGCGCGCCACAGGTGCCAACGACATCACCATCGACTCTACCTCCTGCGTATTTATCGACAGCAACGGATGGCCAACCGGATCACCATGACGCTTACGCAGCATATCGAGCAATCTGTCACGAGTAACGAACTTTACGCGTGTTGTACGATCATGCGTTTCTACTTCAACCACCGAACACTGCAACTCGCTACGCGCTTTTATCGTCTCCCCAAATCCTAGCACCACCACCGCAACTAGCGCCATGCCAACCCCCAGCTCTACCCACCGACTTTTACTTCCCATCGTTGTCCTCCCACCTTTCTAGGTCCCCCGCTATGCTCGAAGACAGCTCGCCAATATCTCCCGCACCCAACGTAATGAGAACCTCCGTAGGCATCCCTCGCAACGTATCCATTAGTGTTGGTGGGGTTACCATCGCTTTCCAGACAGCCTCGGGCATTCGTCGAATTATCATCTCCGAGCTAACTCCAGGCAGCGGCGCCTCACGAGCCGCGTATATCGGTAAAAGCAACACGCTGTCGAAACCCGAGAGCGCCGAGGCAAAACCATCAGCTAAATCGCGCGTGCGACTGTATAAATGGGGCTGAAACACCGCGGTTATATGCTTGCCCGGAAACATGTCGCGCGCCGCGCTAAGCGTGGCGCGAATCTCATCGGGATGGTGCGCGTAATCATCAACATAGCTGTATCGCTTTCCGCTATATTCCAGCGAAAATCGACGCGCCACACCCTTAAAATCCGGCATAAGGGATGCCGCACGCTCCAAGGAAACACCCGCGTAATCGCACATCGCCAGCACCGCAAGGCAATTCTCCACATTGTGCCGCCCTACCACCCCCAGCGTCACCTCCTGGCTTTTACCCCCAGGAGCCTCAACAGTAAAATGGCTCCGCCCATCCACATAGCGAACTTCTCTGGCCACGTACATCGCGCCCAACTCCTCTACCCCATAGGTAATCAAATCGAGCCCCAAACCTTCAAAGTAGTCTCGAACCCCATATTGGCACACCAACCTACCGCTGCGCGAACGTTTTGCGTATTCCCGAAACGCCTCTTGCACTGCCGCAAACGTTCCGTAGTAGTCCAAATGGTCGGGCGCCACCGAAGTCACCAGCGGCAGGGTTGGACGAAGATTCAAGAAGCTCCTATCATACTCATCCGCCTCCACCACTAGCAATCCTCCTTCATTTCCGCCTGACACCCAATTCGTCCCAAAATTTCTCGACACTCCTCCTAAAAACGCTGAGCAACCCACAGTACCTCCCAGCGCGTAGGCAAGCATTGACGCCGTGGTCGTCTTTCCGTGCGTTCCCGCAACAGCGTAGGTTTCATACCCCTCTGTAATCCAACCCAATACCTCCGAACGCTTATGCAACGCATGCCCTCCCTCTCGGAAATAGCGCATCAACGCATCGTCAGCCCCCACTGCGGGGGTATACACCACGAGAGTAGCAACGTCCTTCTCTCTATACACCTCCGGGACCGAACGCGCATCATCATCGTACGACACCAGCATCCCCTCTCTCTCTAACGACTGGGTAAGCATCGATCGATGGCGATCGTAACCCGCCACATCGACACCTCGTTCTCGGAAATAGCGGGCCAATGCGCTCATTCCTATGCCGCCAATACCTATAAAATAGGCTCTCCGCACCCTTTGCAACTCTTCCCTACCTTTCATCTCGATTGCACCCCCAACCCTTTTTCTGCAAGTGATATTGCCAATCGTGCTATTGCCTGCGCCGCGTCCGGCTTCGCCATCCGTTTAATGCGCATCGAATAGGCCTTCATGCTCTCCGGGTCATCAAGGAGTGAAAGCATTTCGCGCATCAACTTTGATTCAGCCTCCGAATCTCGTATATACTTGACTGCACCCGCCTCCATCAACGCCATCGCATTCTTTGTCTGATGATCTTCTGCCACATTGGGCGAAGGCACCAGAATGGCAGGCTTACCAACCACGGTCAGCTCCGATATTGCAATGGCCCCAGCTCGTGACGCAATCACATCTGCCGCAGCGAACGCTTGGGGCATATCGTTAATAAACTCAATTGCACGCACGCGGGGCGACCCTTGCGCTAACGCTAGCGCCGACCGCACCCGTTCGTAGTTCTTTCGACCGGTTTGCAGCACCACCGTCACGCCAGGAGCTTCTTTCAGCTGCTCTAGCCCAGCGAGCACCGCATCGCATAGCGTCTTCGCGCCAAGGCTACCCCCAATAACAAGTGCCACCTTCCCTTCTTTCGGAAGCCCAAGCGCCTCTCTCGATGCCGCTTGATCGGGCAGCTGTCGCAGCAGGTCCGCCCGCACCGGATTCCCCGTGAATACTATCGCCTGCTTACGAAAATATTTGCTCATCCCTTCATACGCCACGCACACCTTTTTCGCTCGCTTCGAGAGCAGGCGATTCGCTCTCCCAGCGTAGCTATTCTGCTCTTGAAGCAGCGTCGGGATTCGCAATAGCTGGGCGCATAGAAGCGCGGGCGCACTCGCGTATCCTCCCACGCCTATCACTACATCCGGCCTAAATTCATGCAGCAAACGCCAGCTCTGGCGAAAACCCTGCAAAAAACGATGAATGAAGTTCACGTACTGGCGGAAGCTCCGACGGCGAGGCATTCCCACAACGGGTAGACCTTCTATGCGGAACTGCGCCTCAGGCACGCGCTCCATCTCCATCCGCCCCCTAGCCCCCACGAACAAAAACTCTGCGTCTGGTAGCTCTTCTCGTATCGCCTCACCTATGGATATCGCGGGAAATACATGGCCGCCAGTTCCTCCTCCTGCTATCAAAAAACGTAACGGCCTATCTAGGAACTTTTTCATCTATTATCTCTCTGTTTACGCTTAGCACCAAACCCAACAATACGCTCACCACCACCAATGATGTCGATCCATGGCTAATCAATGGCAATGTTATTCCTGTCACAGGCATAAAGCCCACCCCCACCATAACGTGAATCAACACCTGCACCGCTATCGTTACTCCAACCCCTCCGCAAACCATCTGCATGTATCTATCTTCACTAGATTTCAGCACTGCGAAAATCCTCCACAGCAGCACCAAGTAGAGTATCATCACCACCGCAGCACCGGGTAAACCGTACTCCTCCACTATTATCGAAAATATGAAATCGCTATACGACTCCGGCAGCAACGAACACAGCTGGTTCCTTCCAGGCCCCCTACCAATCGCTACCCCGCTCGCTATGGCCATCTTCGATTGCTCTGTCTGAAGCTCCGTTCCATTTAGCCACCGCTCAAAACGATTGTAGCGCGTCTTGCTGCGATCCGTTGTCTCACGCACCGTAGCTTCTCCGCGCTCCTCCGCATGCATCGTCTTCTGGTACGACCACGCTTGGTAGCCCGCAAGACCTCCCGCACCCAATAGTACAATCAGCACCATGTGCAACCAACGCACCCGCCCCATCAGCAGCATCACACCGCCAACCACCGCCAGCACCAATGCCTGCGACAGGCTATTTACAACCACCACACCCACAAATGCTCCAACTACCAGCACCGGGGTCAACACCCCTCGCAGCGTACGAAGATCATTCTTCTCATTGCTAAAATAGCTCGATAGGTAAATAATTAGGGGAACGCTCGCGATTTCTGCCGGACGAATCTTAAACAATCCAAACACCGACAACGCCCTCCGCGCACCCTTCTCCATTATTCCAAATTTTAGCGTGAGAAGCAGTAAACCAAGCATTAGCACCACTCCTAGCACATCGAAGCGCCGATAAAATGACGGCCGCCCCAGGCTCACCGCGAGCATCAGTACGAAACCCACAGCGAATGTCATAACCTGACGCCCTAGGTAATACCACGTATTTCCACCACGTTGGGCGTACGACAATACCTCCGTTGTGCTGAACACCATCACCAGAGATATTAAAAAGAATAGCAGGTACAGCAGCAGCACCGAGTACCCTATCTTAGATAGGGGTATCTTGCTGCGCGCCGCCTCCGCTACGCCTTGTATCGGTTCTCCTACAATCGCTTCACCCATTGCTTAAACTGTTCTCCTCGATCCTCATAGTTCTTAAATAAGTCAAAGCTCGCGCACGCCGGCGATAGCAATACCGTATCGCCAGCACGAGCCAAACGATGCGCCTCACGAACCGCATCCTCGGCGCTGCGAGTCTCCACAAACGTATCCACAAGCCCCTCAAACGCGCTGCGAAGCTTCGCATTGTCAACGCCCAAACACACCAGTGCGTGAACCTTCTCTCGCACAAAACCCTCCAACGCGCTGTAGTCGTTCCCCTTATCTGTCCCGCCGGCTATCCACACCACAGGGGTTTTCATGCTCTCCAACGCGTACCACACCGCATCCACATTCGTCGCCTTCGAATCGTTTATATACCGAACGCCTTCCACCTCTCCCACAAGCTCCAGACGATGGGGAATCCCAACAAAATCATGGAGACTCGCGCCTATCACTTCGCCAGGCAATTGTAGTACCTCCCCAGCAAGCCCAGCCGCCATCGAATTATTGACATTATGCAGCCCCCGTAACGATAGCTCCCCAACCCGCCGTTCCCACCCCTCCCCAGCATCTACCGTAAAATGCAACGTCTCCTTATCACTCCATGCCCCAAGACCCTCCACCATATGCTGCGAAAACGGCAAACGTCGCGCGCCAATTTCCATCTTGGCAAGCTGGCGCACGGGCTCCTCATCATCGGCGCTATATATAAAACTATCAGTGCCGGTCATGTTGCGAACAATCCGAAACTTCGCATCCACGTAACGCTGCATCTCGTAGCCGTAACGATCCAAATGGTCCGGCGTTATGTTCAGTAGTATCGCTATGTCCGCCTTAAATTCGTACATATCTTCTAGCTGAAAGCTACTCAACTCCAGCACGTAGTACGCATGATCCCCCTTCGCCACTTGGCGCGCAAAGCTACTCCCAATATTGCCGACCAACGCCACGTCCACACCCGCCTTCATGAGCATATGGTACAGCAGACTCACCGTGGTGGTCTTCCCATTGCTCCCCGTCACGCAAATCTTTTTCGCTCCAGTGTAATGGTTTGCAAATTCTATCTCAGAAATCACCGGAACCCCCTTCTCTCGAAGGGCCAGCACCACCGAAGCATCGCCCGGAATCCCAGGGCTCTTCACCACCACCGCGCACTCCGCCAAACGCGATAGCGAATGCCTACCTTTTTCCCACTGGGCACCCATCGACTCCAGCTCTTTCGCTCGCGGTTCGTCCACCTCCCCGCAATCCGATAAGAAAACATCAAACCCTTTCACACGCGACAGGTAGGCCGCGCCCAATCCGCTCTCTCCTGCTCCTAGCACCCCCACGCATCCCCCGCCCGCTTCTAACGCATCGTACCACATAACATCTCTTCTACCTTATTTTCAACGTTACGATTGCCAGCACCGACAACAGCATACTCACTATCCAAAAATGCATCACTATACGAGGCTCTGGAATCCCCTTTTTCTGGTAATGGTGATGAATCGGCGTCATCAGGAATATCCTCCGCCCCTCTCCGTAACGGTGCCGCGTATACTTAAAATAGCTAACCTGCAAAATCACCGACAAGCTCTCCACCAGAAACACTCCGCATAGTATCGGCAACATTAGCTCCTTGCGCACCAATACTGAATATATCCCTATCACCCCTCCGATGGTCAAACTCCCCGTATCTCCCATAAATATTTTTGCAGGGTACGCATTATTCCATAGAAATCCTATCAACGCTCCTAAAAATGCGCTCATGAACACCACGAGTTCTCCTATGTAGGGTATGTATATAATATGCAGGTAGCTCGAGTAAACAGCGTTGCCCGACACGTACGCCAGCACCATGAGCGTCACCGCCACAGGGGCCGTCACTCCTGTCGCAAGCCCATCGAGACCATCCGTTAAATTTGCCCCATTCGATACCGACAGCACGATCAAAATTACCACCAGCGTAAATAGCCCCCACGCTAAGGCACGACCCAAGCGCCCCTCAATGGGCACCAACTTTCGATAGTCCAACTCATTATTCTTGAAAAAGGGAATGGTTGTCCTTAAATTCTTCACACGCTCCCGCGGAGGTTTTTCCGATAAATCCTCCCGCTGCTCGCCAACCCCCAATACCTCCACCACTCGCGCTTCCTCCGCCTGCTCGCGCGCTTGGGGAACCATCGCCTGAGGGCTCAGGTTGAGACTCAACGCTACAAACAGGCCCAGCAATGCCTGAAATAGAATCTTGTACCACCCATTAAGACCCGCCTTCGTATGCCGCCTGCTCTTCAGCAAATCATCCGTGAGCCCTATCGCCCCAAGCCAAATCAACGACACCAGCATTATCACCACGTACACATTCGTCAGCTTTGCGAAGAGCAATGTCGGAACTAGCGTAGCCGCTATTATTATCACTCCTCCCATGGTGGGCGTCCCCTCCTTAGCTTTCTGCCCCGCAAGGCCTAAATCGCGCAC
Source organism: Bacteroidia bacterium (assembly GCA_013333195.2). Taxonomy (GTDB): domain Bacteria; phylum Bacteroidota; class Bacteroidia; order Bacteroidales; family CAJPTX01; genus Bacteroides_D. The sequence continues at coordinate 4,697 of JABCPG020000036.1, read as the reverse complement.
CTGCTCCCCGAATTGCCTCCGCTGCAAATAGGCTATCATCCGTTTTCCCACCGGAATCGCAATCAGCAGCGCCAGGACGAATGCCATGGCAGAACGGAACGATATGTACCTAAAAAGTCCTACACCTGGAATATCGATTCCTTGCAGCAGCTCATATATGTAGTAAAACATTACTTCCCCTCCCCTCTCAATCGCTTCAACACCGCGCAAACCTCTTCACGGTCATCAAAGTGGCAACGTTGGCCCAACGCCTCTTGGTACGTTTCATGCCCCTTACCTGCCACTAGCACCCAATCGCCTCCACGCGCTAGCATCATCGCCACCGTAATTGCCTTTCGCCTATCCGGCTCCTCGAGCACCTTCCACCGATCTTGCTGCGGAATCCCAGCAACTATATCCGATATTATCGACCGCGGATCTTCGCTGCGCGGATTATCCGACGTTAGCACGACCCACTCGCTCTCCTTCGCGGCAATTCTTCCCATCTCTGGACGCTTCCCTCGATCTCGATCCCCACCGCAACCAAATACTACTATCAGACGGGTTGTACTATTCTTCTTAATCTCACAAATCGTCGCTATCACGTTGCTAAGCGCATCCGGCGTATGCGCGTAGTCTACCACTACAACCTCTCCTCGCGGCCCAACCTGATAGTCAAAACGCCCTTCCACCGGCCCCAACCCGCTCAGAACACGCAACACCTCCTCTTTCTCAAAACCCAGCAGCCGCAATGCTCCATACACTGCCAGCATATTGTACGAATTGTATCCTCCCAAGAGCCGAAGCACCACGTCCACTCCATCAATTTCAACCTCCATTCCCTCTATCGACTCCTCCTTAACCTTCGCTCGAAAATCAGCCATCCCAAGGCAAGAGTAAAAATACTTATGGCAGGATGCCTTTTCCAGCATAAAGCCCCCGCGGCTGTCATCTAGATTCGACAGGGCAAACGCTTCGGCGGGTAGACCGCTAAAAAATTGTTGTTTCGCCTCCCCGTACGCTTGCATTGTCTTATGGTAATCCAAATGGTCTTGCGTGAGATTGGTGAATATCCCTCCGGCAAATTGCAACCCGAATATCCGCTTTTGCACCACCGCATGGGAACTTACCTCCATGCACGCATATTCACATCCCTCCTCCACCATTTCAGCCAATAACCTATTCAGCGTTACCGGATCTGGCGTCGTTCGTTGCGCCGGTACCACGCGCTCCTCCACCCTATTCTCTATCGTCGATATCAATCCTGCCTTCTTTCCCAATGCGCGCAGCGCCCGATATAGCTCGGTTGCCACCGTCGTCTTCCCATTGGTACCCGTCACCCCTATCAGCTTCAACTTCTCGCTCGGTCGATCATAGTAGCGCGACGAAAGCTCTCCCAAAATCTCTGATGTATCTCGCACCACCACCACCCGCACTGCCACATCATCGCCCACCGGCTGCTCCGTCACCACCACCGCAGCTCCATTGGCAACAGCATCCTTCACGTACTTATGGCCATCCTGGGATGCCCCACGGATCGCAACGAAAACCACCCCCGCCTCACAATCGCGAGAATCGAAGGCAACCCCCGAAACAAATTCCGGTGCCTCTCCCGCAGCCGATAAAAAGGGTATACCCAAAAAAAGTTCCTGGTACTGTTTCTCTCCTCGCATCATTGCACGCTCATTTCTAAATATATCTCTGTCTCCACGTCAGCCGCCGCCCCCGGCGCCACGCTCTGGCTACGTACCGTCCCGCACCCTTTCGCCCGTACCCGCATACCCACCCGCTCGAGCAAATACACTGCATCGCTCAGCGGTAACCCCACAACGCTCGGTACCCGCTGCGTCAGCATCCCTCTCCCCACAAAATACACCCCATCTTTCGTCCGCCTCGTATCCACCCACTCCAACCGCTCCGCTTCGCTCCCCTGCGCACGATCCACTGACACCCCAAAACCCTTATACGCCCTCCGCAGAAACTGTGCATTCCCCGACTTGCTCTCCGGTACCTGCGCTCCATCATTCCGCTCGAGCCGCGGGAACCACTCCTCCGTGGTAGTATATATCGAGTTCGCAATGGCCGCAAATATTGGGGCGGCCACCTTCCCCCCGTAGTACTCATCATGCACGGATACCCGAAGCACCACTATCCCAGAGTAGCGCGGCGCCTCGGCAGGGAAATACCCAACAAACGATGCTAGGTAGTTTCTATCCTGAGCCGTGCCATATCCCTGCGACCCTCGTGCTACCTGAGCCGTGCCGGTCTTCCCCGCCACCTTGTAATGCTCATTGCGCACAACCGTTGCCGTTCCCCGTTCCACCACCCCCTCGAGGCACGTATGAAGATTCTCCAACGTATGGTCCGAACATATTTTACCTACAAGAACCTCTGGTTCAAAGCGTCGCACCACCTTACCATCGCGCATCACCGCGCTCGCCAACCGTGGGCGAAGCATCTTTCCTCCATTGGCTATCGCATTGTAAAACGTCAACATATGCAGCGGCGACACGGATATTGAATAACCTGTCGCCATCATGGGTATATCCAGCAACGACCACCGAGAATGGTCGGGAGTCCGGAACGAGGGCAACGCCTCGTTCGAAAAGGGCATCCCCAGAGGATCGCCCCAACGCTGCATCCGTAAATGCTCTATGTACCGCCACGGCTTCTTCTTGTACTCCCTATCAACTAGCCCCGCAAATGCCACATTCGACGACATCTCCACCGCACGACGCACCGTCATCCTTCCCCTGAGCTGCTTGCTCGACTCCCTAAACGTATGCCCATACAGCTTCAAACTCCCATCATGCACGTTTATCGTATCGTCAAGCCGCACAGCCCCATCCTCTAAAAGCATCATCAGTGACGACATCTTAAAAATACTCCCAAGCTCCATTCGCTCCTCGATGGCCCGATTGCTCCCAATCTCCGCGTACCCTCCCTCCGACGTTCGCTCTAAATTGGCCATCGCTTTCACCGCCCCAGTACTCACCTCCATAATGATCGCCGTCCCGTAGAGCGCATCGCTCTCCGTTAGCTGCTGACGCAACGCCTGCGTCACTACATCCTGCATCTTCACGTTAATCGTCGACACCACATCGCTCCCATCCTCGGGGTCCACCGGATCCACAGTTAGCTCCGGTCGGTATTTCTCTCCAGCCCCTCTCACCATCAGCCTACGTCCCGGCACGCCGCGAAGCCACGAATCGTACGCCCCCTCCATGCCAGAGTAAGTCCCCGAATCGATCTTTACACCTATCGTACGTCGCGCCAAATTCCCAAGCGGCAAACGCCGCTCCCAGCTATCTTCCGGGAGCAAACCTCCCCGGTAACGCCCATTGCGCAGCAGGGGGAAGCGCTTCGCCTCCTTTAGCTCGCCATACAGTACCGAACGATTCCCAAGCGACACGTAGCGATTCCCTCTCGCGCGCTCTTCACGCAAAAAACGGGCATACCCCTTCGCATCCATACGACCAAACATCTTCGATAGGCAGTACCCTAGGCTGTCTACATGCTTCTCAAACTCTTCTTCCTTCACGCTGACCAAATCTGAATACAACCGGTATCGAGGCAATGATATTGCGAGCAGACTCCCATCATCCGCAAGAATACGCCCACGCAGCGGCAAGGTGGTCTCCACCCGCGTCAACCACTTCGCAGCCCGCCTCCTAAGCTCATCACCTACCACGAATTGCAGGTACACAATGCGACACACCACCGCAACCAGCAGCAGCAACGTCGTCACGAACATCACCCCGTAGTAATGTTGCACGCTATTTCGCTGCATCCGCGGTTTGTCGTCTCGCTGCTTTTCCGTCACTTCGCTCTTCCTTCTTCTTTTCTACACGTCAATCTTTTACGAACCATCACGCGCAAAGCTTTCCACATCTCCAACGCCCTAGGGCTACCGCGCCTCCTTTAGTACCATCGCAGGCCTACGGGGACTCCGGAGCGGAATACCCTGTTCGGCTATCCGAGCCTTCACCTCGCTCTCCTGGCCCATCTGCATTAGCTCTGCTCCTACCACCACCGATTCCGACCGCAAATCGCCTAGCTCTTTTTGCAACGCCTGCTCACGCAACCACAGCGCGTGGCGCTGGTTGCGCTGCGCAATGAGTGCAAGTGCCATCAGTGCCGTCATCACCACTGCCCGCACCAACATGCGCACAGGGTACTGACGCCCCCCCCACTGCACCACACGCCCCTTGACCGTGGTGCTACGCGGCTCCATCGCCTCTCGAGCCGTTCCCTCTACATACCCCTTGTCTCCGCTCATTGGCGTTCCCCCACTCTTAGCCGTGCACTGCGCGCGCGCGGATTCCTTAAAACTTCCTCCTCGCTCGGTCGTACCACGCCCCCACTCACCTCCTTAAACGGACGCCGCGCATCGCCACGAAGCAACGCCGACGCATCTTCCGCCTCTTCGCTCGCACGAAAAAAACGTTTCACTCGACGATCTTCCAACGAATGGTACGATATTATCACCACGCGCCCCCCCCTTGCCACCACCTCCGGCAGCTGCTCCAAAAGTTCGTCTAACGCTCCCAGCTCATCGTTCACAACGATCCGAAGCGCCTGGAACACCTGCGACAGCAAACCCCAATCGTCGCTCGCCCGGCGGGTCGCCAATCGTACGGCCTCCATCAAATCGCGCACCCGCGTCAGGGGACGGTCGCGCCGCATCCTATCCACTGTTCGCGCAATCGCACCCGCCT
>JABCPG020000035.1 GCA_013333195.2 Bacteroidia bacterium | reverse complement strand
GCGTCGCGTGTGCCCATGGGGAAGGAGGGTAAGCAACCGAGCTTCCTTGCGGCCCTGATTATGGGCGTTGGTCAGGCTGTGGCCGTGCTGCCGGGGCTTTCGCGTAGCGGCACCACGATAAGTATGGGTATCCTAAGTGGGGTGTCGAGGGCGGAGGCCGCAAAATTTTCTTTTCTCATGGTGCTACCCCCAATCATTGGTGCAAACCTTCTTGACATCGTCGATGGTGACCTCGCTGCGAGCGCCGTGTCGGGGAATGCTCTGCTTGCCGGTTTCTTGGCGGCTTTTATCTCAGGTGTGCTGGCGTGCAGGGCGATGATTGCTTTGGTGCAGCGTCGTGGTTTACGCGGTTTCGCCCTTTACTGCCTCGTTGTAGGCATTATCGCGCTGGGATATGCCCTTTTCTTCTAGCGCGCCTGACGTGGCGGATTTTCTTCTCCTTTCGCCCCAAAAGAATCTGGCGGATGGGCATATTCTACTCATCGATAAGCCTTTAGCATGGACATCTTTTGATGTGGTGGGTAAAGTTCGGTATCTATTGCGCCATCGATTGGGGTATGGAAAATTGAAGGTGGGCCACGCGGGTACCCTCGATCCGCTTGCTACGGGGCTAGTGGTGGTGTGTATCGGAAAAGCTACAAAATTCGCGGGCGAGTTGACGAATGAGGATAAGCGCTACGTTGCCTCCTTCACCTTAGGTGCCAGGACCCCTTCGCATGATCTTGAAACGCCTGTGGCGCGGGGGGGGGATTTTGAGCATTTTTCGGAGGAAGATATTCGGCGGGCTATGCGGTCTATGGAGGGAGAGGTCATGCAGGTGCCACCGCTGTTTTCTGCTAAGAGGGTTGAGGGCAAGCGCGCTTACGCCCTCGCGCGCTTGGGCGAAGAAATTTCGCTACCTCCCGTGCCGGTTGCGATACATCGTTTCCAGCTCCTGTCCTACGACCCGTTGAATGGGGTTGCAGTGGCGGATATCCTCTGTTCGAAAGGGACGTACATTCGTTCGATCGCGCGAGATCTAGGCGAAAAGTTGGGGTGTGGCGCCTATCTTTCCGCGTTGCGACGTACAGCCAGTGGGCGGTTTACTCTTGACGATGCTGTTTCCATTACCGATTTGGAAGGGTGGGTAGAGCTGGTCGCCGGATAGAGGCTGTTCAGCTGCTGCTGTCTTTTTTGGGGTCTACGGGGAGTGTAGCTCAGCTTGTCCGGACGTTCCCATAAAATCTTGAGGTATTCCCATCGCTAGCCGCTTTTTTTCACGCTGCTGCGTGGCGCGGGCTTCGTTTGATTTCCATTTTTTCCTGATGGGTTTCCGGCTCTGCTGCTCGTCAGGGAGGGTGCGGTATGGCGGTGAGTGCAGGTTTTCTGGGTGCATCTAGCTGCGTTATTCCCATCTTTTTAACGGTTCCTTTATGCTTCGTCAACATATATGGATAATGATTGTTGGCGGCGTATTCTGTGCAGGCCCAATCTCCTGTACCCTTCCCCTCTAGGCAGCCCCCGCATCAAGCCGTACTGCTCGCAAATAGCCAAATACTTAGTGTTCCTCCACGTTTCTCGAGGCTTTCCGCGCGCAATCTCCATTATCCATCCCCAAAATTTCTTGTGCGGCGTTCCTCTGGGGATTTGCGCAACGTGGGGGGCGCTCATCGCCTCGGTAGTTCTAGCACCTCTAGGTCGTGCGGCGTCGCGCCGTCGAGCTGGAGACGCACGGCGGTGCGTACCGTGTGGAAGCCCTGTAGGCCGTAGGCACCAGGGTTGATGTAGAGTGTATTGAGCGATCGGTCGAACGCAACCCGCAGTATGTGGCTGTGGCCGCATACGAAGATATCTGGTTTTGCATCGCGTATTGCCCTGCGCACGTTGGGGGCGTAGTGCCCGGGATGGCCGCCGATGTGGAGCATGAGGATGTGGCAGCTGCCGATTAGGCCGTCGAACGTGAGCGGGTACTCCCGCCGGGTGGCGCTATCGTCAATGTTGCCGCTCACCGCGATTAGCGGCCGAAACGCTGCTATGCGATCGGCCAACGCGAGGCTGCCGATGTCGCCCGCGTGGAGGATGACATCGCAGGGGGCAAAAAAACTTTCAATGCGATCGTCCCAATGGTTGTGCGTATCGCTTACAATGCCTACTTGCATGGATAGGTGTGGTTGGTTTCGAGGGCAAGGGCGTTCGTGAGTGCCGATTAGATTTCTGGATCGGGGATGTCAGCGTCCTCGTGCGGCGGGGTGGGTTCGACGCGAATCGTGGCGGATATATTATATTTTTCGCGGATGACGCGCTCGAGCCGCTCCGCTACTCCGAACGCCTGCCCCACAGTGAGATTACGTGGCAGTACGATGTGCAGCGTCACCTCTTGGTGCTGGATATAGTTGTGCCAGCGGATACGGTGCGGTTGAAGGTTGAGCGCGGGGAAGGTTCCGTTTACGGTGTCTGTAATATGTTGCGTTAGCTCCTTGGAGGGGGCTTCCCCAGCGATGGCGCTCGAGACTTTACGGAAGGTTCGTAGCGCAACCGCGGCGATGAGTAGTGATATTCCTATGGCGAGCGCGCCATCCATCCCCCAGAACCATTGTTCTATGGGGATTCCCATGAGCACCGCCACTGAGGAAAGCGCGTCGGAACGGTGGTGCCAACCGTCGGCGCGCAGCGCGGGATTGTTGATTCGTTTCGCCACGTGGAATGCGTATTGCGCCATGCCCTCCTTGACGGGGATGCTTAGCGCGATGGTCCAGATGGCGAGCTGGCCGTAGTGTATCTGCGTGTGTTCGAAGATTTGCATGACTCCTTGGCGGAGGAACATGGCCGCCACGGCGAATAGAAACACGCCCACTAGCATAGTCGAAACGAGTTCGTAGCGCCCATGCCCGAAAGGGTGCTCATGGTCAGCGGGTTTGCGGGCGAAACGGTATCCCACAATGACTATGATTGAGGTAAGCACATCGGAGAGCGTATGCCACGCATCGGCCTGTATCGCCACGGAGCCGGAGATGACACCGGCAACGTATTTGCCCCCAAAAAGAAGCACGTTGCCCAGTATGGCAACGAGTATAGCCGAACGCATGGCGCGATTCTCTTTCACGGCATCGTTCGTGGTGCCAGTGAATGAAGTTCTCATCTCCATGCCCCTGCTAACGTTTTTTCCCATTGGTTTGACGCGTAGAAATGTGTAATCCTACGGTGTACGTATGGGGGTGAACTTTTGTTCTACGCAACGCCTCTTAAAGCTCGCTACACGCTTTTTACTTTGCTTCTTACCCGTCCCTGGCGTTTTCTTCCATGCGTTGGGCGCGATGCGCGGGTGGGTTTATTTCGTACCCCATTTGCACCTCCTTCGGATCAAAGTTGGTTTTCTCTGGAGAAAACCAACTTTGATCCGAATTTGTAGCGACTTTGGTGGCTCTTACGTAGGGTTGCTGAGCGGCGTTTCGCACGTTTTCGCTCGGTAGGTTTCGCTATGCTGTTACGCTTTTTGCGGTTGGTAGAAGATTTCAGCCCTTTTAGCGGTAGGAATGGGTGGACGGCATGTCGCCTTTCGCCATGCCCTAGGAGAGGGGGAGAATGGATTTATTGCCACAACCGCCCCGCGGCAGAGCGGGATTAAGGTGTTCCCTCTATGGGTTGCATCCCGTAGGGCCTAGTGGGGTGAGGTGCAGCAACGCGGTTGGGTGGGTATGCGGGACGAGGCGGCGTGGAGATGAGAAAAGTGTATAATGCTGAGGATTGGAGTGTGGGGCGTGTTGGCAGGGCCGTTGTGAGGGGTAAAATGGTAAATATGCGCGGAACTGCCCATTCGCGAGGAATCTCGGTATAAAATTTGCGGAGTGGGGGAGTAATTGCGTATTTTTGCGCGGAGAAAATTATGTAGGAAAGATGGTAGGAAGGCATCGAGCGATGGGTTGGATTGCGGCAGCCGTACTGGGCGTAGCGCTTTTTTTCTGTCCGTTGGCAGCGTTGGGGCAGCTCCCCCCCGAGCGTGAGCCCGACGTGGTGTTGCTACGCGATGGGAAGCGGGTGGAATGCGTGGTGGTGAGTATCTCCAATGAGGTGCTGTACTACAACGTTGTGGGGCGTGATGGGTTGCAGCAGGTGGGCTTGCATAGGGTGATGACGATTGCGTTCGGCGCGCCGCGGGTAGACGTACTCGCGCAGGCGAAGATGCAGGCGGATGAGAAGCGGCAGGCGGAGGCGGCTCGGCAGGCTGAGGAGGCGGAGCGGAAGGCGAAGGAGGAGGCGCGCTTGGCGGAGGAGAGACGGCAGGCGGAGAAGGCCGCGGAGGAGGAGCGTATCGCGGAGGAGGTGCGCCGAGCAGCGGCGAAGCGGGAGGCCCAGAAGGCTGAGGCGGAGCAAAAGGCTAAGGAGGAAGCCGAGCAGAAAGAGGTGGTAGCCGTGCAGGAGACGGGCAAGGGCAATGCTGTGGTGCCGGCCCAGATCGCCTCGGGCGAATCGTGGAAAGATGTGGTTGTAACGAAGGACGAGGCCGATGTTAAGGGGATGCTCTTCGTGGATAAGTACGATTTAACGCTTACGCAGAGTAGCAATTGGAGCCGGGCTAAATCGGACGAAATGGAGCTGGGCGCAACGATTCAGCTGCAAAAGCGCGCCGTGCAGCGGAGGGCAACGCATCTCCTCATCAAGGAGGTGGAGTTCAAACGTACGTACGGTGAACCCCCTTCAATCCATATTGTGGGCGAGGCGTATAGAAAGCGAAACTAGCGGCCGATGCGACAGTATTTGGATTTGGCGAACCGTATCCTAACCGAGGGGCATCGGCGCGCGGACAGGACGGGCGTTGGCACGGTAGGCATCTTTGGCCATCAGATGCGTTTCGACCTTCGTGAGGGTTTCCCGCTGCTTACCACAAAAAAGTTGCATTGGAAGTCCATCGCGTACGAGCTGCTGTGGTTTCTGCGTGGCGATACGAACGTGCGCTACCTCAACGAGCATGGGGTGAGTATTTGGGATGAGTGGGCCGATGCGCGGGGCGACTTGGGCCCGGTGTATGGGCGGCAGTGGCGGAGCTGGCCGGATGGGCGCGGGGGAAGCATCGACCAGCTGGCTAACGTGCTGCGCGAGCTGGCTGAGCACCCCGAGTCGAGGCGGCTCGTGGTTTCCGCTTGGAACGTGGCGGAGCTGCCCGCGATGGCGCTTTCGCCTTGCCATGCGCTATTTCAGTTCTACGTGGATGCTAACCGCCTCTCCTGCCAGCTCTACCAGCGCAGCGCGGATGTATTTCTAGGCGTGCCCTTCAACGTGGCCTCATACGCGTTGCTCACGCATCTTGTGGCCCACTCGCTGGGGCTAGAGGTTGGAGATTTCGTGCATACGCTTGGCGATGCGCATATTTACCTTAACCATGTGGATGCGGTGCGCTTGCAGCTTAGCCGGGCGCCCAGAGCGTTGCCGCAATTGCTCATTACGGCTGACCGCAAGTCGCTTTTTGATTACGGTTACGATGATTTTCATGTTGAGGGGTACAATCCCCACCCCCACATAGCAGGGAGAGTGGCCGTATGAATTTTTGGCGCGGGATCGTAATTGGCGCAGCGATGGGCCGAACGGCCCTGTTGCTGCTGTGCGCTTTTGCCGCAGCTCCAGTTCGAGGGCAAGATAAATTTGAGAATGAGCGCTACCCTTCAATGGATTGCGTGCTGCCTCTCGATGGGCCGCTCGCGCTTTCGGGAAGCTTTGGAGAGGTGCGGGCGAACCATTTCCATGGTGGCACTGACCTCCGCACGGGGGGCGAGGAGGGCCATCCCGTGTACGCGGTGGCCGGCGGCAGCGTGGTGCGCGTCAGCGTTGCCACCGGGGGGTATGGGAAGGCGCTGTATGTGCTTCACCCCAATGGGGTTACCTCTGTCTACGCGCATTTGCAGCGGTTTAATCCTGAAATCGAGGCGTGGGTCCGCGCGCAGCAGTACCAGCGTGCCCGGTATGAGGTGCAGCTCTTCCCCCCGCCGGGACGTTTCAACGTGCAGCGGGGCGATACGCTGGCCCTGAGCGGGAATACCGGCAGCTCGGGAGGGCCCCATTTACATTTCGAGCTGCGGTTGCAGCATGGGAGCGTGCCCTATAATTCCTACCTTTCCGGTATTAGGCATCAGGATAGCCTCCCCCCGCAGTTCACGCATTTCTACCTTTACGAGATCGATGCCACCAACTACGAACGGTCGTTGGAGATGCGAAAAAAGTTCTATTTCACCGGCCGCGAGGGGGAGTATCGCCTGAATGTGGATACGTTGGAGGTGGGATCCTTCGTGGGGTTCGGCGTGGAGGCTAAGGATCCCGTGAATGCGATCAGTCTTCCCTGTAGCCTGAATGGGCTAAAGATGAGGGTGAATGGGGAGCTGGTGTACAATTTCAACATGCAGCGTGTGAGTTTTGACGAGACGCAGTACGCCAATGCGCATGTGGATAGCTACCTGCGCGCGCATGGGGGGAGGAGGGTGATGTTTCTGTTCACGCTCCCCGGGAATGCGCTGTCTCGCTACCAGACGGAGCGGGGGGGATACTTATCGTTGGGGCGCGGTGAGAGCGCGAATGTTGAAATAGAGGCGGTGGATATGGCGGGAAATAGGTCGTTTTTGCGGTTTGTAGCCAGGGGTACGGGGCTGCCGGTGTCGTACCCGGCGGATAGCGCGCTGGCGGTGCTCCCGTGGCGCACGGGGTGCGTTGTGCAGCGGCGGCGCTTTCGGCTAGAGGTGCCGGCCAAAGCGTTGTATTACGACGTGGCGCTGCGCGCGGTGGAGCGCGATACGCTGCGGCGCGATGGGATGCCGGGGGCGGTGTCGTTCGGAAATGCGCACGTGCCGATGCACCGTGCGTTGATGCTGTGGTTCGACGGCAGCAAGGTGCCCGTGGCGAAGCGAAAGATGTGCTACATGGCGTGGCTCGATGCCAAAGAGCATGCCCACTATGTGGGGGGACTCCAGTGGGATGGGAATTGGGCGGGCTGCGGCGTGCGTAGCTTCTCCACGTTCGCGGTGCGCATGGACAGCGTTCCCCCGGTGATAGATGCCAAGCCGCTGGCGCAGGTGTGCGGGCGCGATTTACGTAAGGCGGAGACGTTGGCCATCCGCGCGACCGATGCGCACACGACGATTAAAAGGGTGGATGCGTACATTGATGGCCGATGGATTTTGCTGGAATGGGAGCCGAAGCTATCGCGCGGCGTGTACCGTTTCGATGATCGTTGCGAGGTGCGGGGCGTTTCGCACCTGTTGAAAGTGGTGGCGGAAGATGCGGTGGGTAACGTGTCAACGCGCGAGTGCAGTTTTACCCGATAGGATAAACCTTTGGG
>JABCPG020000034.1 GCA_013333195.2 Bacteroidia bacterium | reverse complement strand
CGGGGCTAAACGCCCCGCAGGGGGGCGGCTGGAGGGCAAATTCTAGCCGGTTTTCAATGCGATAGCGCACCCTTCCCGCGGGTTCGGATAAAAAATTGCTCACCCTCGGTGACAAAAAAAATACTCAGTGCTTTTGCAGGGGTCTCAGTTTTTATTACCTTTACGTCCAATAAAAACTAATACTCTTTGCTACTATGAAGAGAACATTACTTTCAATTGCAGCTTTAATTCTGCTCGTTTCGTGTCAAAAGCAATTGCTGACAGAGAAGGAGGAGGTGTTGCCAACCACATCTTCAAACACTATGGATTATTCGTCCGCCCTTGATACAACACGCATCCGCTTGGCGCAAGGAATCGCAAACTGTATACAATCGCAGACCTTTCGGCAAGGTTTATCGGAAGGTCTATCGCTTATGCGCGATGGGGATAATGAGGTGCTAATAGCGGAAATTTTTCAGCCCAGACGTACCCGAGGGGCTATTTCGTGGAACGATGCGGTGGCCTCTCATCTTGCAGCCGAGCTGGGGTTCAGTGCAATAAAAACCCGAAGCACTAACAGCAGTACAATGCTTATGACCTCGCTCCTCGATAAGGATCCTCTGATGCAGGTTCTTTACGTCCCCGCAAATGATGACTACTCGCAGACAACGGTTGATCTAGCGGCTGACAACCTTAAAATTGTGGTCGTTCCAACAGATTACGATGAGCATAGCAACGCCTCTTTACTCGCTTACGACCGCTGGGGCAATGAAACTCACTATAATCCACAAGATGAAGAAAGTCCATTACTTGTCGTGGGGGCGAATGAACGCTTGGAATACATTGCTGGAAATTTCACCAATCAGGACAATGGGGAGATTTTTCTACTAACTGCCAACGGTAAGTACAACAGGCGCCACGTAGAACCAATTGATTACATAGAAGATCCCAGTAATCCATATCCTGGCCACCACAAGCCATTTATACCTCCGACACCAAAGCCGAAACAAACTCCCATAAAACGGGGCATTCGCACCACGAGCGAAAACATTGTAAGCGCTAGATTTACGAGTACAAAAGCCATGCGGCAATACGAAGCACGCATATTGGGACGCCCTGAAGTGCAATACAATGCGCAAATGATAGGGTTAACATCTGGGTTGATTACAGAAGAAACTTGGAAGGATGGTAATTGGGTATCAATCAATGCCGAAGTCGGATATTGGACATTGCTTGAAACCAGACTGATAGATTTTTACACAGTCGCTTGGACTGAAATAGATAATGCATGGGGTAGCGATGTGCTAAAAGTTAATGCCGTTATAGGGGGAGTTCCGATTGTTGGAAAAGTTTCTCTTACTCTTGGCGATGACCACATTGGTAGCCAATGCATATACTATGAAAGCGAAATTGATGCATCGGGATACCGTACCTATTCTCTCGGAAACACCTTTGAATTTACCATACAGGTAAGAAAAAATCGATAGTAGAATTAGGACTAAACTTTAAATTTAGACGAGGGGAGGGGGCATGGTAGCGTTCCCTCTCCCTTATACAACTTATAGAGAAGTTGAAGGCATTGGTAGGGGGAAAAACACTGGGAACAAGAAGCAACCAGACGAGAAGTTTTCATCCCACCTTCGCATCGGGAAATTAATAACTCTTTGAAGCCGTACAGCTATGAATCTTTCTTGCAGCTATCTATCAGCTACTGCGTTATCTATCTTTGTAACCTTAGCCTCTTTCTCCGGCGCCCTCGCCCAAAAGGGCATTTACCTTTCGGGCAACGCTGGCATGGGCTACCAACTGTTTGAGGCACAACCAGCACTACGCCTTGGGGGAGAGCTAAAATGGATGTTTCTTCCCTATCTCGGAATTTCGATTGATGCTACAATGCAACAGCCCCCGAATAGGGCATACGCTTCAATGCTTAGCGCAGCAGTGGTGAGCGACTCTTTCCCCCCCAGTTTTTCACCGGTCAAAGTAGTCGATGTAATGGGACTTGGGCATCTCGGCATTGTTTTTAACCCCGTTGCAATAGTAAAAAAGGACTCTCGCCACGTTTTCTCAGTGAAATTAGGGGCTGGTATAGGAGCTGCGTATGAGCAAGAATGGTCACTAATGCGCCCCTCCCCCGCATACGTTTACAACAGCAACGACTACAACTACAGCAAGCTGTTTATCATGACGATGGAGCTTGACCTCAGCTACTATTACGTCGTGTATGGGCCTCTCTATTTAGGAGCGCACGTAGGTGCAGTTACTTCGCCTGACAGACTATACCCCTTCTACATTTACGGAGGCCTCTCCGCTGGCCTCCACTTCAGTAACCACGCCAGTAATTCAGAAACTGCGAAGTAGTTAGAGGTATGAACCACAAAAATGGGGGGAACGCCAACGGCACTCCCCCCTCCTCGTATCTACAAGCATTACTCACACCAACATATAGTAACTCGCAGCCCCTACAAGCGCAAATAGAAGCGAGTCAAAACGATCAAGGAATCCGCCGTGCCCCGGCAAAAACTTTCCCGAATCCTTCACCAACAGGCTACGCTTCAGCTGCGACTCCACCAAATCGCCCACCACGGCGAACAGAGAAACCACAACACCCAGCCCAATCCAAACAAGTCCAGAACCCCAACTGGCAAAGTAGGACATCACTAAGCTCGCCAACACCGTGAACAGCACCCCTCCAATGAAGCCCTCTACAGTTTTTCCCGGCGACACCCTCTCTATTAGTTTATGTTTCCCTAACCAACGCCCAACGAGATACGCCCCCGTATCATTAACCCATACCATAATTATCGGGAACAGAAGCATCTGCCACGTGGTATTTATATCGCCGAGCCTCGGAAGGAGAGATGCCATCGAGAATGGCACTGCGATGTATAGCCACCCCAAGCATGCTGTTCCCCAATTCTGTATCGGGGTCGCGTGGGAGCTAAATATTTGGATGGTCGGCGCCACTAGTAGCAGCAACGCCAACGATGCAGCGCACAGCTTCCCCCCCACCATCCATGCCTTGAACGACATCATTCCCGGCGCATAGACCGCTATAAAAACACCTACAAAAAGTAATATCCCCGAAACGAGTCCCAGCACCCAGTTAGGACGATTGGAGGTATGAGCTATAACCAAATGGTAAAATTCGTACATCGTTCCCACCATCAATAGGAGGAAAAGTACTCCATAAATATATGGAAGACCAAAAACAGAGCCTAAATAAACAGCCAGCACAACGGAAATCACATACGCCGCACCGCTTACAGTTCGCTTTACTAACTCACTCATCCTCTTTTCCTTTTAACAACTCCCTAGCACGCACAACACTCTCGCTGGGTACAACCAAACGATAACGACTTATCGAAGGATACACAGAATCGTGCAAACTCAACACCTCCGACTCAATCCCATTCGACTCCAACAACGCTTTTGCGGCCTGCAATTGAAATAAATCGTTTAACTCACAGAGTACTACCCACTCCATTTCGATGCCACTCACAACTGCAACTATTCTGACGTTTTATCCCCATCGCCCTTTTCACCGGAATCTTTTTGCCGCTCTGCACTCCCCCCTTCGCATGTACAACCACTCTCCGCATCCGCTTCCTTCTGCTTTTCCTCACGCTGCACTTCGCGAACCATAGACTGCCTCAACTCCTCTTGTCTCGTATGCGACAAACTCGGGCCGTAAATCTTTTCCAGATCCTCCGCAAAGATTACCTCATCTTTTATCAAAAGCTCAGCCAGCCGATTCAATCCATCCCTATGCTCCAATAGAATATCTTCTGCCTTTTTGTAAGCTCTTGCCACTAATGCCGCGACCTCCGAATCAATCTTTTCCGCGGTGCTTTCACTATATGGTTTATTAAACGCATATTCACTCTCCCCGGACGAATCATAATAGCAAGCATTAATCAGCTCAGAAGACATTCCGTAATACGCCACCATAGCGTACGCCATCTTATTAACTCTCTCTAAATCATTAAGCGCACCCGTTGACAGCTCGCCAAACACCACATACTCAGACGCACGACCTCCCAGTAGCGCACACATCTCCTGGAACATCTGCTCCTTCGTATTAAGCTGCCGCTCTTCCGGTACATACCATGCCGCACCAAGCGAACGCCCCCGCGGGATTATACTCACCTTAAGCAATGGACTCGCATGCTCCAAATGCCAACTCACCGTTGCATGCCCTGCCTCATGGTAGGCTATTTTCTGCTTTTCCGAATCCGTCAAAACCTTGCTTTTACGTTCCAGCCCGCCAACAATCCGATCAATAGCATCTAAGAAATCCTGTTTCATCACCTCCTTGCCATCACGTCGAGCAGCGATTAAAGCAGCCTCATTACATACATTGGCTATGTCTGCACCCGAAAAGCCCGGCGTTTGCTTTGCAAGGAACGTTAGATCGAAATCTGATTCCAACTTCAACGGTTTCAAGTGCACCTTAAAGATTTCAACCCTCTCCTGATAGTCTGGCAAATCAACGTGTATCTGCCGATCGAAACGTCCAGAACGTAAAAGAGCTTTGTCCAATATATCCGCACGGTTCGTTGCAGCTAGAACTATTACCCCTTGGTTAGGACTAAAGCCGTCCATTTCTGTGAGCAACTGATTCAACGTGTTCTCCCTCTCCTCTGCTCCCCCAGAGAAATTTGCATTTTTCGAACGGGAGCGGCCAATCGAATCAATTTCGTCTATAAATATGATACAAGGAGATTTCTCTTTCGCCTGTTTAAACAGATCGCGTACGCGAGAGACCCCTACGCCAACGAACATTTCCATAAAATCAGACCCCGACAGGCTAAAGAAGGGAACATTAGCCTCACCTGCTACAGCCTTTGCTAAAAGAGTTTTACCGGTGCCAGGAGGCCCGACGAGCAGCACGCCCTTAGGAATTTTCCCCCCTAAATCGGTGTACTTCTTAGGACTCTTGAGAAAATCAATAATCTCTCGCACCTCCTGCTTCGCTTCCTCCATGCCGGCGACATCCCCAAAATCCACCTTTGTATATTCCCCTTTGGTGAACAGCTTCGCCTGCGATTTTCCTATGCTAAAGATGCTTCCTGCACCGCCACCACCAGTCACGCCCCGTCCCATTCTCCGAAAGATAAACACCCATATTAACACCAACAGGAGCAGAGGCAACATCCACGTCAAAAAGCTACCCAAGTAGTCAGGCTGCTCGATATACGTAGCATAGACCACCTTGTCAGCGGGGATTCCAGCCTCTTGCTGCGCCGCTTTCAACTGGTTCTCAAATCCCTCAAGAGAGCCTATTGTAAATTCAAATTTTGGGTTTTTCGCATCTATTTTTTTATCTTTCTTCCCGTCCTTTTTCGCTAAACGTCTTTGACCCTCCGCAGTTACATAAACTTTCGCGATGCCCTTATTGCGAACCACTACCAACTTCTCTACGTACCCTTTTTGCAACACCTCGCGTTGAAAGTAACCCCAATCTATCTCTTTCGCATTATCACCAGAGTACAATAGATTGATTCCCAGCAGTCCGAGTAGCAACGCCGCGTAGAGCCAAAAAACGTTAAAGTGCTTTGGCTGGAACTTGCGTTTCATCGCTTGACCACTCGAGTCCCCATCAACCTTTTCTTGCTTCTCCTCCATGTTCATTCGCTGTCATTTTCCATTTAATGTACGCACACTCCTTAGCACTAGACACACCCCATACGTTCGCCACTCGTAGCTAATCCTCATCGGGGAACTCTGTTCTTTTCGCATCTGCCCACAACGAATCCAAATCATAAAACTCTCTCATCGCAGTTGAAAACACATGCACAACCACAGTAAAATAGTCTATGACAATCCACAAAGCATTCTCTTTACCGGATATACGCATTGGCCATTCACCCACAGCCGTTCCCACACGTTCCTCCACCTCTTCTGCTATCGACCGTATATGCGGCGCGCTGTCAGCATGACAAATGACAAAATAGTCGCACACCGCTTTCTCTACATTACGCAAATCAAGGAGTGTCACCTTCCGCGCTTTCTTCGCCTGCATCGCTAGCACCACTACCTGCAACAATCGCTCTTGCTGCTCCGCCTTCTTTAACACCATCAGTCAAGCCTATAATTATTCAAACACCCCATGACATACACCTAATGCAAAGTTACTTCTTTTCCGTTAACTTCAATATCACAACGCAAAGCGGGAGTATCCACATCAGAGCGCGTATCACAATCTATCTCGTCCTAGTTTGCCTTGCAGTCACTTCCGCCTCTATCACATCTCTCAGTTCCTTTAAATTTATTCCTTCCATGGCAGAAATAAATACGGCCTTCACTTCCGTACGCCCCATCCATGTGTCTTGCAGCTGCTTTAGGGTTCGTTGCGAGGGTTGCAATGGGGTCAAGTCGTACTCTTCCCGCGGGTCAGGATTATATCTGTCGATCTTATTAAATACCAGAACTACAGTTTTATCGGTTGCCCCTATTTCTCGCAACGTCTCATTCACCGTCGCCATCTGGTCTTCCCATGCAGGATGCGACAGATCGACTACATGCAGCAATATATCAGACTCTCGCACCTCATCCAGAGTGGACTTGAACGCCTCAACCAACTGTGTAGGCAACTTGCGTATAAAACCGACAGTATCAGCCAAAAGATAACTGTTTGAACCATATGTAACCTTCCGGACAGTAGGATCCAACGTTGCAAAGAGTTGATGCTCCACGTAGACACTTGACCCCGTCAACCTGTTCAAGAGCGTTGATTTTCCTACATTAGTATAACCTACCAAAGCGACTCTCACCTCTGAATTTCGCAACTTCCGTTGCGTCGCCATTTGTTTATCAATGCGCGCTAACTCCTGCTTTAATTTATTAATCCTTGCGCGCGCTATCCGTCTATCCGTTTCTATTTCACGCTCCCCTGGGCCTCGCGAACCGATTCCACCATGCTGCCTTTCAAGATGAGTCCACATGCCAGCTAACCTCGGTAAAAGATACTGATACTGAGCTAATTCTACCTGTGTCTTAGCATAAGCACTTCTAGCTCGCTGCGCAAATATATCTAAAATCAAACCGGTCCGATCGATCACCCGACACTGCAACGCCGCTTCCAAATTCCGCTGCTGCGACGGAGTAAGCTCCTCATCGAAAATCACAGCATCGATTTTTTTCTCCTTAACCTCGGACGCTATTTCTTCGGCCTTTCCTTTCCCTATGAGCATACGGGAATCCGGGGCATCCAATTTTTGCGTAAAACGCGCTACCTCCTCCCCCCCAGCCGTCTGCACCAACATCGATAACTCATCAAGATAGTCTTCCACCTCATACTGCCCACCCCGACTGCCATAGAATTGTATTCCGACCAACGCCACCCGCTCACGTGATTCGCAGCTTTCACCAACGCCCCTTTTCTCCATGCTTGTCTCCTCCTACCCTCTTTATTTCCTTCCGACGATTCAACGTATCCACGAATTCCAACATATACTTTTTATCGCCTTTTACAGGCAAAGAATTAGTACGAAGCCATGGATTTAACCATTTCAGGGTTTTGTAGTTCGCCCCCATACTCTTCGCGAACTCTGCGAGATTTTCAATCGTTGAATCCACCTCCACTTGCTTTACTGGCAACATAGGAAAACAGTCTTCGCTATCCACATAAAAGCCATAACGTGCGGGGTTCTCTAAAATCAATTTAAAGGCAATCAAACGATAAACATACCTACTCGTCTCTACGCCCACTAAAAGATTATAGAAGCTTCGTTCACCCTGCCTCTCAACCTGCTTTTGCAACGCACTGCGCCCCATATTATATGCAGATGCAGCCATAGCCCACGACCCGAACTGCTCACGGCTGTCTTTTAAATATCGACATGCAGCATGGGTAGATAGGCGTACATTGTAGCGTTCATCGACATCCTCATTAACTTCAAGGCCATACTCTCGAGCAGTTCCCTCTAGAAACTGCCAGATTCCAGCTGCATGCGAAGGCGAGTATGCACGATCAAATAAATTGCTTTCCACAACCGCCAAATACTTCATATCCTCCGGGATATCATAAGCACGTAAAATTGGCTCAATAACTCCAAAATATCTAGGTGCGCGCTTCAAAATCAATAGCACCTGACTATGCCAATTTGCAATCACGCACATTTCCCATTCCAATGCCTCCCGTACATCAATACATTCCAAAGGAACCCGTTCCCCAGCCAATTCTACAGCATCTGGTACATACGGCTGCGAAAAATGCCTATAGCATACGGCTGCAGAATCTTCTTCCGCATTTACCATCGCAAAAGTTACGCTTCTCCACGCCAATATCCCAGCAAGCAATACTACGGATACCGATGCGATACCTATGATGTACCGAGTAGCACTCCCCAATCTATTTCCCACGTCACAAGAACTTTGCAACCAATCTTTCTTCTTCACTCATAGGGCATACCCTAACAAAAAAGACGGTGACCGACTTTATACGGACCACCGTCTTTTCCACTCTTAAACCTATCCCGCGCGCTTAAAAATTATACGCCAAGCCGACTCCCAACATCTGGCGAACCTGTAACGCAGCCATTTTTTGGCCACTGTCTGTCGTTATCTTTTGATCATCATCATACACTAGCGTTAGCTGAAACTTCGCCGTCAAAAAGCGGAGTAACTGGTAATCCAACACGACATCAAACAACACATCAACATTCTGCGGTTTCGACAAGTAGTTAGAAAAGAGTTCCAAACGCGAATTCAACCCTATCCGATCTTTATAAAAACGATTCACATAAACCAACCGGAGCATGGCACCCAGTTCCCAGCGCACTTTCTCTCCCGGCATAATCACATGTCCTGCGCCATCAAGTACGGCTTTCTTCACCCCAAACGAACCAGCATCTGCCAGATCCTGCCTCCGGACGTAGGTCATTCTTCCCGCTAACGGAGAAAAGTAACCCGAAAAATGGGAATCCATCATATAATCAATACCAATCGAGAGAGCAAGGTATAACGGCGCAGCAAAATCTGAAATCAAGACACGAGAGGGCTTCGCCGGATCCTTATACCCTGGCGCGAACTGAGTCTTGAGATTAAACAACGTTGTTACGTACCAACTTTTTGCCGCAGAATAGCCATACTTCGTATTGAAGTCAATCCTATCCAAATTCTTAACGGCTGGATCTTCCCCCTGTTTTAGCAGACCATACCCCAGATCCAACGTTGTAGTCCAAGCATGACGATCCTTCAGATAATCCAGTTGCAGATACGAGGTCGCTTCGCCCGATAAAGAATTCTCACCACCCGGCACCCAATTATGCAACATTACCTGAGTCATCGTAACAGACACATTCCCCTTAAAACTCCAAGGATTTTTCACCGCTGCCGCATCTCCCAAATTCCCTTCACCCAGACGTTTACCCGCCAACTCTTTCGCTATATTATCGTCGCTTTGAGCTTTAACCTCATTCCATACTGAAAATGCAAACCCAATCAATAGCACTACAGCACACACTCTTCTTACACTCATAGTACAACTCTTTTCTTGTTCATTTTTTGTTTTGACTAAGATACAGAACGAAAATCAGGAGAACTTTGTTAGCTGTCAAGCCTAATTTCGTCGATTTAAACGCTTAAAATCCTCTTTTAACAAACCATCACCTTTACTGGCGCTCATCATATGGTAATCGAAATAGTAGAACTTATCATCGCCCGCGCCAATCAAACATTTATACACGCGCGCCTTCACATTGCTTCGCGAAGGTCCTACCTTGTGCAAATACACGACATCCTCACGACGGTCATTTATTGCCGTTTCAATATCTTCCGGTGTCACAATCCTCACAACCCCATCGTAGACCTTGCGAATATTAGCGAGTGAACGCACTTCGGGGGCCAAATCTTCCTGCACTACCCACAATTCCTTTCCTCGCATGCTAGACATATTTTTGTTGTAATATTGAAGTACGTTCTCCCCGATGATCGATGGATCCTCCTTCAGCTTCTGTATGTGCTTCTGCGCGAACTGCAGTAAACTTCCTAATTTGTACGCCCAGCTACTCTGGTCCGCGGTCTCGTAACCCAACGGCACGGAGCATATCTCTGGCATATCCGTCATACTGCGCACGGCAGCCCCATTAACTATTGAAAAGTATATATAGTTGGCCTTCACCTTGTCTTTTGGGAAACGAAACTTCATACGCACAATGAAAGACTTATCCATATCTTTCCGCAAATTCTCAAATTCGTTATCATCGATAAACTTTAACGGTGTAACATGCCAATGCCGCCCCGCAAGCTCGCGCATCTTCATATTCCATTCAGACATCGGATTGTTGTCCAACACAACGTAAGTCGTGGTTTCAAAAAAATGTTTCACATCTTGCTCACGCCCTACCGATTGGGCAAGAGTACCTGTGGTAACACACAACGCAAGTAGGCACATCAACACAAAGAGCCTTCTCATAATTTTTCCTTTTTCTCTATTTTTTTGCCATTACATCCTGCGCAAATTTCGCATTTTTTACATTATTTCTCCTCTGAATGTCGACTTAGCTGACTTGTCAACGTCTTCACTCCTACTGGACACCTATAGCATAAACGAGGCCTGCAATACTTTTTTAACAACTCCACTATTGCCTGACTCTCCACCGCGTTCCGCACTCGCACACCACATTCTCTATAGCAATTCACCAGAGCATTCTCCTCAGAATCAACTTGCTCTAACAGATCTATTGCCGATTCTTGCTGCGCTTCATCGCCATGCATAACCCCATAAGCAAAACGGTATGGGACTACGCTATTAATTAATACCACCTTGGCCCGCTCATAACCAAGCTTCTTACTTTTCGGAGTCGATGGAGCATCGCCCAACGTATAGTGAGTTAACCAATAGTCCGAAATTTCTACACGAAGTAACTTATTCACCTCTTCGACGCTCCCCACATTTAACATCGATGAAAACAAATGCTCGCTCCGATAAATTATTGCGGCAAGTTGCGCTATCCGTAACGCAGGAAATGCAGATGGTCTCACACGCAGGTGTTTCCACACTCCGCCCGAGATTGGAGTCAATCCAAAGCGTGCCGTCTGGTAGTAATACTCCTTTTCCAATGCCTCTACGTATGAATCGACCCGTCGCTGCCTTCTAGCCTCACCCAGCAACCCAGATTGGCCGAACAAAAGTGCTTCCAGCGAAAACCACCCATCGCGAATCTTCCAGAGCGTCTTAAGCGGCGTCGATCGCATCAACCAAAGCATCGGTTCTGCATTAACACGCTGTCCCAGACTTTGCGCCACCGAGCGCAAAAAAGCCTCTTCCCACCCCAATTCACTCTTCTCGACCTCGTGCCGCGCATCATCACTTTTCGTTTGCAATCGTTCAACGAGCAAGCGCAACATCCACTCCGTTTGCTCTATCGACGACACCATCCCAATAGCCGAACCGCAGCAGGGTTCTTTCCTGCGAGCTATCATATCACCGTATGTCTGCACCAACTCGTCTGCATGAGGGACGACCAGCGTCGGGATTGCGCGGCCCTTCGAATCGACAGCACGTCGCCCAGCATAGACCACCACATGCAGAATTACGGAATCGTACACTGGATCCACATCATGCCCATGGGCATACCAATCCGACTCGTTTATATGTAACTCCACGTCTCCTGCCCACTGCTGCCCATTTAGCGTAAGTCGCGCATTAAAGAAATCTGGCCCAGCATCGTGATTCTCTACGCCAGGATTTTGAATCGTAAGTTCCTTCCCCTCCACTGTATGCAGCTTGTCTACAAAGCGATGCATAACGGCCCATACTCCATGAAAAAGTTCTTCAGGAATCTCCAATTTCCGTTTCCTATTGCTTCGTTCTCCCATTACATATACCTGCATTTCCATTTTTACCAACCCATCCCTCGCAAATTTACAATACCTTTGCGAATCCATACCAAACATAAAAACATATTCTCCTACAATGCACGCATCATCCCGTCTAACCCTCTCTATCCATTTGCTAATCCTCTTTGCATTCTTTCTAGCCTTCATGAGCCTTGCTCTATTCATCCAATATGCTTGGCTCGGGCCATCTCCCTCGCTCGTAGTGCCCATTAGTATGTCTATAAGATGGATGCAGCTCATAACAACGATTTTTTCTTTCTTCCTACCCGCGCTCTGCTGGGCTCTTCTTAGGCGTCACGATTCACCCTCCCCCCTTGCAACTTCCTTTCCTCCATCTGCCGTCTGGCTACTCTATGGATTGGGCATCGGCCTGCTTATGGCGATGCCAAACGCATTCCTCACCGAGTTAAATTCGCTTCTTCCCCAGCCCAACTGGGCCGCTAACATGGACAAAAAAATACAGGTCGCAGCATACGCTTTACTTTCGGTCGACACACCGCAAGGGTTTCTCGTCAACACGCTGGTCATCGCTATCGCTCCAGCCATCTGTGAAGAATTTTTCTTTCGCGGTGCTCTCCAGCACTCATTGCTGCGCCTATTACCTCAACCCCATCTCGCAATATGGATCGGCGCAGTTATTTTTAGCCTGATACACTTCCAGCTCAGCGGCTTCCTGCCTCGCTTAGTCCTGGGAGCCACGCTCGGATACCTTGCCTACTACTCCAAATCTATATGGCCATCGATCGTTATGCATTTTACGAATAATCTCCTTGCCGTTTCCATCTACTCCATTGCTTTCCGCAATGGAAATATTGAACAATTCAATCATATTTCCCCCTGGATTTCTTGTCCATCTGCGCTAATCTCAATATTTCTCATCGTATCCTTCTTTATCCGACTCGATAAAAAAGAAACTTTGACACGAATTAGCCCACTTCAATAAACCTATTACCAGGAATAAAAACGCAAGTAGCAATGATTCGTCCCTATCTTACCCGACTACATTTCAAGTCGCTCACACGTACTTTTCCCAACTACAACTCACCAAGGACCAGCTCTAAACCCACACCGTGAGAGCCTTTCACTAAGATTTCAGCTCTTTCTATTGGATTTCGTTGAAGGTATAACCTTAACTCCTCAGCATCGCGAAACCAGCGTTCCGCAGGTGATACACCATGGAATGCAGCCCCCACATAAAAAACATTACCGTCCAACAACCGCTCCGCTCGCTTTACAATCTCCGAGTGCACCGATGCGCTCGCTGCTCCCATCTCCCGCATCTCACCTAAAAACGCCCAACGAAATGCTGCTTTTCGCTGCACAAAACTATCTAACGCAGCAAGCATACTAGAAGGGTTCGCATTATAGCAATCCGCTACAACACTATTTCTCTCTGTTCGTATTAGTTGCGATCGGTGATTGCTCGGCACATACGCCTCAATGGCATCACACGCCTTTTGCACTGGCACATTGAAATAGTACGCTACATGTAAAGCGGCCACAACGTTTATAGCATTGTAATCCCCTACCAGCTGCGTACGTACTGTATATCGAGTTCCCCCGATACTCACGCTTACCCCGAGCAGTCCAGAATCAACATCATGCGTTATCTCAGTCCCATACTCCGCCAACGAGTAGCCAACCGACATACATCCCAGATGTATCCGTTTTGCCATCTCAAACACGCGTTCATCATCCTTTCGAGTAAATGTCACTCCTCCCGTTCGCTTGATGTACGCAAATAGCTCGCCCTTACCTCGCATTACTCCCTCAATATCACCGAATCCCTCCAAATGTGCTTTCCCCACAGAGGTAATCAATCCATGCGTCGGTTCCGCAATGTCGCACAACTTCGCAATATCTCCAATATGGCTTGCTCCCATCTCCACGACCGCTATACCTAAATCCTGAGGGAAATTCGCTACAGTCAGGGGCACGCCAATATCATTATTCAAATTCCCCTCTGTGGCAGCCACCCGCATACTAGTTGATAATGCCGATACTAACAACTCTTTTGTGGTCGTCTTGCCGCTTGACCCGGTAATTCCAATCACTGGTACGCGCAACTGTTCTCTCTTCCATCTCGCCATCTCTTGCAGAAGCTGCAATGGGGATTCACTTACTATCGTTTTTTCACCTCTCGCGAATCCTTCGCCTCTTACCACTACTACAGAGGCACCCGCTTCTAAAGCCTTCTCAGCAAATTGGCTACCATCAAAATGTTCACCCGGCAATCCAAAAAAAAGATCGCCCTCTCGCACCTCTCTACTATCAACTCGCACTTTGCCTCCTCGCAGCAAAGCGCTTCGCAATCGAACATCAACGTCGTTCAGCATACGAACCCTATTTTTTCTTTAACGCTTTTGCCAAATACTGCCACGTATAACCCCTTTTTCGAGCAGCTACCTCTTCGGGAGTACCCATCACCACCACCTCTCCCCCTGCAGCTCCGCTTTCTGGTCCCATATCAATAATATAATCCGCACTTTTAATCACGTCTACATTATGCTCAATCACAATCACAGTATTGCCTCTATCCACTAATGCGTTTAATACATTCAGAAGCATTCGTATATCTTCAAAGTGAAGCCCCGTTGTCGGTTCATCGAGAATATACAGCGTATTCCCAGAATCTCGTCTTGCAAGCTCCGCCGCTAATCGGATACGTTGGCTTTCACCGCCGGACAAAGTGGTACTCGATTGTCCCAACTTTACGTAACCAACCCCTACCGCTTGCAACATAGCGAGCTTCCGTTGCACATTCGGCACAGCCTCAAAGAACTCTACCGCTTGGTTGACAGTCATATCTAAGACCTGACTTATATCCTTCCCCTTATATCGTACCGCAAGGGTTTCTCTATTATACCTCATCCCATTGCACTGAGTACATTGCACATGCACATCGGGTAGAAATTTCATCTCCAGCACCTCAATGCCAGCTCCTTTACATTGCTCGCACCTCCCCCCTCTCACATTAAACGAAAAGCGCCCAATCTTATATCCCCGCATCTTCGCTTCAGGAGTCTGTGTAAAAAGTTGACGAATATCCGTAAAGACTCCTGTATACGTCGCAGGATTCGACCGTGGAGTTCGCCCCAAAGGCATTTGATCAACTTGCACCACCTTATCAATATGCTCAAGCCCCTCTATACCTTCATAAGCAAGCGGAGATTGATGCGAACGATATAACTTTTTACTTAATATCGGTTGCAGCGTATCGTTTATTAGCGTCGACTTTCCACTTCCACTAACTCCTGTCACACAAATAAACTGGCCCAGAGGAAACCCCACGGTCACATTTTTTAGATTATTCCCCTTTGCGCCAATGAGTTTTAAGCATTTACCATTACCCGAACGACGATGGGACGGAATGGCTATCGACAACTCCCCTCGTAAATACTTTCCTGTAAAACCACCACTTCTGGCTACCTCTTCCGGAGTACCTGCAGCTATCACTTTTCCACCATGCCGCCCAGCCCCAGGCCCGAGGTCCACAAGATAATTTGCCTGCCGCATCATGTCCTCATCATGCTCTACGACAATAACGGTGTTTCCCTGATCCCGTAGCGCATGCAAAGACTCTATGAGTTTATCATTGTCGCGCGGATGAAGCCCGATACTCGGTTCATCAAGAATATACACCACATTTACTAGCTTCGTCCCAATCTGTGTAGCTAAACGTATTCTCTGCATTTCTCCGCCAGAAAGAGAATCCGCAGAGCGCGACAACGAAAGATAACCCAAACCCACGTTCACCATGAACCCTACTCGCATCCGAATCTCCTTGAGGATCTCAGCGGCTACCACTCGCTTTACCCCTTCAAGTTCCAACTCCAAACCATCAAGCCACTGTGCTAGCTCCTCTAAAGGCATCTGCGACAGCTCATGCACATTCTTCCCCCTTACCTTAAAGCATAACGCCTCTGAACGCAGGCGAGCGCCCCTGCAGGAAGGACACTCACATGTCCCCACTAACCCAGATATGTTTTCTGGTAACTTCCATGCATCATCCTCCTTGTACAGTCTCTCTATCCACCCGTATATACCAGAGAAAGAACTAACCAAAGACTGGACCTTTTGGTCTGCAGAATCTACAGGTCGCAACGCAGCGTGCTCTCCAGTAAGCAAATAATGCTGTTGCGCATCTGAAAGTTGAGAGAAGGGTTTACTGATATCTATCCCATAATATTTAGCAGCCGTACGTATCTGATTCAATGCAAGGACCTTGATCCGTTTTTCTTCAAAAAAATCGACCATCGCTCCCTCTAGCAAAGCACACTCGGGATTAGCTATCAATGCATCCCTATCTATTCTTTCGACCGCACCTAAACCGCAGCATTCAGGACACCATCCTCGCGGTGAGTTGTAAGAAAAAAGGAACGTTTCAGGTTTTGGCAACGTAAAACCGGTTTCCCCATCCATCCGACTAAGGCTAAAAAAGCGCTCACCTCCCCCATCCAGTCGAGACACTATCACTCCATCTTCATTCCGATTTAACGCCGCATCCAATGACTTCGCCAAACGCCCCATAGTGCCTTCGTCAAGTACAAAACGGTCCACCAATAGGTCTATATCGTGTGCCACATATCTGGAAAGACGCAAATCCTTTGTCATCTCCAATACCTCACCATCCGCTCGCGCATAAATGTATCCACGCTTCATAAGCGTGGAAAATAGTGGGCCAAAATGCCCTTTACGTCCTCGCACTTGCGGAACTAACAGCGCAATCTTCTCACCCATAAATTCTTTTCGCGAAACATCCAAAATCTGCTGCTTGCTGTAACTCTCTAACGCACGCCCTGTCGTCGGGGAGTAGCCTGTCGACACACGGGCATATAGCAGCCTGATAAAATCATAAATCTCTGTAATCGTGCCCATCGTTGAGCGTGCATTTCTGCCCGTCGTCCGCTGCTCAATGGCTATCACCGGGCCAAGCCCGCCTATATACTCTACATCCGGACGCTCTAGTGTTCCTAAATACTGCCGCGCAAACGAACTTAATGTCTCTAAGTAACGCCGCTGCCCTTCAGCATATATAACATCAAATGCTAATGAAGACTTTCCACTCCCACTAAGTCCCGTTACTACTGTCAGCGCATTGCGTGGAATAACCACCGTCACGCCCTTTAAGTTGTGAACCCTCGCATTCTCCACCACAAGATATTTTTCCGGGTCCAAATTCTCTAAGTCTGTGGTCTCCTCTTCCCACGCAACCATCTTGCATCCTAGCGCTTGCACCTCCCCACACTCTTTTTGATTCTGCATCAGCCACTTTTTTTATTCTCTTCGTATTCTTCATCTCTTGCAAAGGTACATATTTCGAACGCTTATCACAGTGCAGCCAGCAGGCACTCCATTCCGAACAAACATTGCATTCCACAACCAGACGCTACATTGGGCCCACGTTGCAGAATGCGCACAGCAGGGCTCAAGCTCAACTTCCCGCCCCCTATAAATCGCGCACATTCATGGCAGCTAAAACTATTAATCATACAACCCCCCTTTATCGCATTGCTAGTCTTTACTCCTAGCAGCTAAACAACACTCCTCATGATTATAAAAAAGATTTGTACCTTCACTGTGTTAACGAACCACATCTATTACCTTTAATGCAACGCATCGCTGTTATTATTAACCCTATTTCCGGCTCATACGGCCAAAAGAACACCAAGCATTCGTTAATTAAAACGTTACGACGCTACGCGCAGCGCAAGCTACTCAAATTAACCATTTACCGAACCCACAAAGCCAAACAGGCTACAGAACTGGCTGCAAAAGCCATACAGAACGGCAATGACCTCGTAATCTGCTGTGGCGGAGATGGTTCTATCAACGAAACTGCTTTAGCCCTCCTCGGCACGCAAATACCGCTTGCAATAATCCCAGCTGGCTCAGGAAATGGACTCGCCCGACACATTGGCATTCCGCTTTCTGCACGACCCGCACTTAATATTGCCCTACACGGCGTTCCTCAGCCTATGGATTGCGGAGTAATTAATGGATACCATTTTTTTACCACCGCTGGAATTGGACTCGACGCCGAGGTCGGTTGGCTGTTCAATAACCTTAACACCCGCGGTATGCTTAATTACGTCCGAGCCACAATGCAGCTTTACTTCAAATACCCCCCACGCAGATATTCAATTAACGTTGACGGTCAAGACATGGAAGTTGACGCTCTTATGATCACCTTCGCGAATGCTTCCCAATTCGGTAATAATGCCATAATCTCTCCTAATGCTAACATCTCGGATGGTTTCTTAGACCTCGTTATCATACACCCATTCCCCAAAACAAAAACATTCAATCTCATAACTATGCTCTTTAATAAGACGATTGACCGTAGCCCTTTCGTCACAACCATACGATTCAAACAACTCCACATTGAAACAACGCAACCCACACACGGACATATCGATGGGGAGCCAATCAGGCTCCCCAATGCCTTCGATGTCTCTGTTATTCCATCTTGCCTCCTTGTTCAAACCCCATTGCACCGCAATAGCATACCTCTCTTTCCGCCTCCCTCTATCCATGATGCACTCCACGGACAGGCCATTGAAAGAGTAATCAATTCTTACAGAAAAAACCAGGTTCACCTGCAAAGAATCTTCGAAAAAAGAATGCGTAGCATTAGAAAAAGCGCGATTCTCCTCAGAAAGACACTCAGATCGAAATAAAAGGCAGCTTTATTGAAATTCTAATAAAATTTAAAATTCATCTTGTGCCCAAATAGAGGCCAACTTTATTCCGCAGCACGAAAAAAGATGAAAACGCAAAGCGGGACGACTCCAATAGCGCGCCTTCGTCTTAAAGCATAGTTTGATGTATTGCTGAGCTCACGTTCGCGGAGTGGATCTTGGACCTGTTGGGGAGGAAGCACTGTGGGCGATCGGGACGCTGCATAGGTTGGCCACGAAGCCGGGGAAGCTCCTGTGCACCGCGTGTGCTCAACTTGGCAGACGTGCTTCAGCATCCCGATGACGGTCTCGACCACGGCGCGCTGGCGCGGCAACAGCTTGCCCTGGACCTCCATCACCCGGCTCTCCATGCTCCGTTCAATCCAGGTGACCAGTCGGGTCCCCCTCGCCAGGAGCCAATCGGAAAGGACCTGCGAGATGTACCCCTTGTCGCCGGCCCGCCGGCCGAAGAGCATACGCGGGAACACCTGTTTGGTGAGAGAATAATAGAGTGGGTTTG
>JABCPG020000033.1 GCA_013333195.2 Bacteroidia bacterium | reverse complement strand
CGCTGGTGGGCTGCTCTTTGGGGGTTGGGCCCCATAAAACGATAGCGCACGGGGGGGCGCCGCGCGGCCTGTTGGTTGCCGCAGCCCGCCCTTTTCTGCTGTCAACCATGGCGGCATGATGGTGTTTACGCCCGCCGCACTTCGTAGGAGGGGAGTTCATGAATGCGTATTGCGAGCTGGGTCTCCATTGCAGGAGTATGTTTGCAATGGGAAGTCGGGGAGGTTCTACTATAAGTTGTAACTTCGCGAGGGAGATAACAAGTTGAAAGGATATGAAGGTTGACGTGATTGGACATAATCGCCCTCCTCTATTTTTGGTAGTTAATGATGATGGGATTGCAGCGCCGGGCATTCAGGCTCTCGCAGCGGTGGCAAGTCGGATGGGTGAGGTGTTCGTGGTTGCGCCGGAACGGGAGCATTCCGGGAAGTCTTTGGCGATGTCAGGCAGCGCCCCGCTGCGCTGTAGGAAAGTTGAGGGTTGCGATGTCGGTACGCAGTACGCGATAAGCGGAACTCCCGCGGAGTGCATCAAGGTTGGTTTTTACCTTCTTGGGGGCCGTAGGCCGGATTTGGTTCTGTCTGGAATCAATCGTGGGGGAAATGCTGCGGCGTACGCGATGTATAGCGGGACTGTGGGCGCTGCGCTTACGGCTGGAGTGATGGGGAGTCGAGCGGTTGCTTTTTCCCTGTTGCGGTGTAGGGGGGATGTTGATTATAGTTTGTACTCCAGTTATTGTGAGGAGATTATCAATTTGGCGTTGCGTAATCTTAGGGGCGGGGGCGTGCTGAATGTGAATATTCCCGATTCGGATCTAAAGGGGTTTAAGGTTTGCCGGCAGGCGAGGGTGCAGTTTACAACAGATGTTGAGCAGCGTTTCGATTTGTATGGGCACGATTACTACTGGAGCGTTGACCGTTTGCGTGAAATGGAGCCGGAAGCGGAGGGTACTGATTTGGCAGCGTTGAATTCTGGGTACATATCCGTGGTGCCCCTGACCTACGACTGGACTGATTATAAAATGTTAAATGATTTGAAGTCATGCCTATAGGATACAGTAAGCCACGAAAATATGATACGTTAAAGCAGGGTTTTGCGGTGGGTCTGGTTTTGCCGCTGGTGGTTCTCGGCGTGATTCTGCTAGCGTACTATGTTAGCAAAGGCGCTACAAGTTTTGCAGCCTATTTACGTTTCCCGAATGTATTACCCAGATTGCTTAGCCTTAGCACGCTCGCCAATGGCCTTCTCTTCTACTTCGCGTTGCGTACAGAGCGCTACCAGCTGGGTAAAGGCTTACTCGGCATGACAATATTTTACGCGCTGATTATCTTCATATTGATTCTAGCAAGGTAGGCTACGTTCAATTCTGCAGGGAGTTGCTGGTAGAAGAGAGGAATGAAATATTTTTTGATAGCAGGAGAGCCGTCGGGCGATATGCACGCCGCTAGGCTGATTCGGGCGTTGAAGGATGCTGATGCGGGTGCGGAATTCCGCTACTATGGAGGCGATGCCATGCGCGCGGAGGCGACCGGAATGGTGGCCCATTATCGTGAGTTGGCGATAATGGGTTTTTTTGAGGTGTTGGTGCATTTGCGCACCATAGCTAGGCGATTCAAGGAAACCATGCTCGCAATTGAAGCCTTTGCGCCGGATGTTTTGATCCTGGTAGATTTCGGTGGCTTCAATCTGCGTGTGGCAAAATTGGCGAAGGAGAGGGGGGTTCGGGTATTCTATTACATAGTGCCGAAGGTGTGGGCGTGGCATGAGGGTCGAGTAAAAAAGTTGAAACGCTACGTGGATGCCCTCTTCGTAATTTTTCCCTTTGAGGTTCCCTATTTTTTGCGGCATGGGTTGCGCGTGTACTACGAAGGGAATCCATCGGTGGACACGGTGGCAGAGTGCGGAGGAATGCGAGACCGAAGTTTGATGGAGACGGTGCTGCGCGATGGTCGGAGACCTGTGGTTGCGTTACTCCCGGGGAGTCGACGAATGGAGATACGTTACAATTTGCCTCCTATGCTTCGCGTGGTGGAGCGTTTTCCGCAGTACCGATTCGTGCTGTGCGCCGCGGACAGCATTGATGACTCAACGTTGGATAGATATATTCCGAAGGGGACTCCGCTGACGGTTGTACGCGGTGCGACGCTGGCCGCGCTGAGGCTTGCGGAGGGGGCAGTGGTAACCTCGGGTACGGCTACGTTAGAGGCGGCTCTACTGCGTACCCCCGAGGTGGTGGTGTATAGGGGGCCGTGGTCCTCAATGCTTTTGATGAAGCTTGTGATACGTGTGAAGTGGATAAGTCTGGTGAATTTGATATTGGGGTATGGGTGCGTCAAGGAGTTGAAGCAGCATGAATACACGGTGGATGCCTTAGAGAGGGAGCTCCGCAATGTGCTGCCAGGCGGTGCGCTGCATGACCAGCAGCAGGCTGAATTTGGGAAGCTACGAAATATGTTGGGGCAAGCTGGTGTGGCTGAGCGCGTCGCGAGACGCATGGTGTCGCTTCTAATGGAAGATGCGCGGAAGTAGTGCTGAGAGATGGTTCCCTTTGCTATAATGGTGCGCGGCGGTTTGCTTTTATTTGCTCTGCAGTGCTTGTCGGCGCTGCTGTATGGGTATGGTGCTATGGCTCAGAGAGTGGCAATCGGTCTATATGATAATGTCGACTTGCAGGCGGTAGCGGTGAGCCCGGAGAGCCGCGGGTATCGCTTGGTGCTCGATGGACAGGTTAGACCGCTGCCTACCGGCCAACTCCTACGGGCGAAGCGCGAGGGGGCAGCTCTTTCCGTGAGTATAAATGGGCAGCCGTTGGGCAATTATCATCATGTGGCGTTGGTTAACGATGAGATAGTTGCGCGCATTAGCGTGCGGAGCGAAGGGAATGGGGGTGAAAAGCGGGTGCTAGAAGGGAATCTTAGCCTAACGGTAGATTTCCAGCGGGTGATGTGCATTAATCTTGTCGACCAGGAGTGCTATGTGGCTGGAGTAGTGCAGGCGGAGGTTGGCAGGGGACAGCATGTGGAGCTTTATAAGGCGCAGTCTCTATTGGTTAGAACCTATTTGATAGCGCACCGCGGAAGGCATGCTGCTGAGGGGTTTAATCTATGCGATCAGGTGCATTGCCAGGCGTATATAAACTCCGCTTGGGATAATGAGCGCATTCGCGGTGCGGCTCTCGCAACGAAGGGGATGGTGGTGGTTGATGGTGACGGTAGATTGATAACGAGTGTATTCCATGCGAATTGTGGAGGGCAGACTGCCTCTGCTGAACAGGTATGGTTGACCCCTCTGAGCTATCTTCGGGGAAGGGTGGATCCGGACTGTGTGGGGAAAAGCGGCGCGAGGTGGACAGCGGTGGTTCCGTTGGCTGAGTGGAAACGTTTTTTATCGAGCAAGGGAATTCCGACGGCCCAATTAACCGATCAGCAGATGGCCTACCGTTCCTCTAAAAGGGAGTTGCTATATTCGCTACCTGGTGGATGGGGCGTTCCGTTTCGAGATTTGAGGGAATATTTTAACCTTCGGTCGGCGTGGTTCGACGTAGAGGTGCGGGGCGGGAAGGTGCATCTTTTGGGGAGGGGTTACGGGCATGGGATTGGCATGTGCCAGCAAGGAGCAATGGAAAAAGCCAGGAAGGGGTATACAGCCGAACAGATATTGCAGGCCTATTTTCAGGGAGTGTCTGTGGTATCGGTTGAGCGGGCTTTACCGATGGCATCGCCTGATGTGGAGTGAAGTAAAAAATAGTGCTACCTTCGCGGCTCGTTAGGCGAGAAGGTCACTCAATTATTTATCGGTATGAAGAATGAAGAGCGTGTGCGATGGTTATCGCGTTTGGCACTGTTGGTTGTGGCGATAATATGGGGGAGTACCCTGGTGGTTTCTAAGAGCACGACGGGGACAATAGCTCCGAATCTTCTCATAGCATCGCGCTTTTTGATAGCTTTTGTTGTGTTGGCGCTGGTATTCATGGGCAGGCTGCGAAACCTTACCAAGGGGTATTTGGTGAGTGGTCTTGTCATCGGGTTCTGCTTATTTCTTGCCCATTCGGCGCAAACGCTAGGCGTGACGGAGGCGCAGGGGGATCCAGGACGGAGTGGTTTTCTCTCGGCTGCATATTGCGTGATTGTTCCGTTTCTATTTTGGGCTGTGGATAGGCATCGCCCGGATATGTATAATGTGATTGCGGCCGTGCTATGCGTTGCGGGTATTGGTTTTGTTTCGTTCGGAGAAGCAAAGCCTGCGGATGGGATCCATGCAGCGGCGGTTGCCGGTTTTTCTTGGCCTGATTTTCTGGCGTTGCTGAGCGGAATCTTTTTCGCCGCCCATATCGTGTCGGTTGAAAAATTCAGTCGGGGAAAAGATCCTGTGCTGATCACGATTATGCAGTTTCTTTTCGCGGGTCTTTTCTCAAGCATTACTGTGGCGATTCAGGAGCCAAATGCGATTATGGAGGCCCAGTGGGATGTGGCTTGGAAGGCCGTGATGTACCTAGCCATTGTGGCGACCGCATTGGCATTGCTGCTGCAGAATTTGGGGCAAAAGCACACGGATCCCAACAGCGCGTCGATAATCTTGGGGACGGAATCGATTTTTTGCGTGGTTTTCGGAGTATGGTTTTACCATGAGCAGGTCACACCGATGCTCGGGGTTGGATTCGTATTGATTTTCTTGGCAATATTGATTTCAGAAACCAAGCTGAGATTCCTGCGTTCGCGGAGAGAGAGTGCTGGCGGTGCGTAGGAAGGTTTGTGAAGCGGGCGAGTTAGCGAATTTCAAAAAAAGTTGTACCTTTGCCACGCTCATTATTCAGAAGTGCTGTTTTACGTTAAAGACGGAAAGAGATTAAGCAAATTAGGTGAGGGAAAGTAAGTGGACACGTTGAGTTACAAGACAGTGTCGGCGAATGCGGCGACTGTCAAGAAGGAGTGGTACGTAATAGATGCAACGGGCATGGTGGTAGGTCGGCTGGCGAGCCGTGTTGCGTTGGTGCTTCGTGGGAAGCATAAGGCGTGCTACACGCCGCATGTGGATTGCGGTGATAATGTGATAGTGATAAACGCGGAGAAAGTGCGATTTACCGGCAAGAAGCTCACTGATAAGACGTACTACCGTTACACGGGACAACCGGGAGGGAAGCGTGAGACCTCGCCGCGCGAGATGTTGCAGAAGAACCCTCGAGGGGTGGTGGAGCATGCGATTGTGGGGATGCTGCCTAAGGGGCGCTTAGGTAGGACGTTGTTTCACAACGTGCACGTGTATGCCGGGAGTGAGCACCCGCATGAGGCGCAGCAGCCCAAGGTGTTGGAAATAAAATAGGGAGAGCGGTATGCAGATTGAGAACGCAGTAGGACGTCGCAAGACGGCGGTGGCGCGGGTGTATCTGAAACCTGGAAAAGGTGAGATTACCATAAACGGGAAAAAGCTGGAGGAGTATTTTCCTTCCCCGCTGTTGCAGTATGTTGTGAGACAGCCTTTTGCAGAGTTGGAGCTCAAAGAGGGCTTTGACGTGGTGGTAAACCTCGTTGGCGGTGGGATTAGCGGGCAGGCGGAAGCCGTTCGCCTGGGCATTGCGCGGGCTTTGGTGAAGCATGATGCCACGTTAAAACCGGCACTTCGGGCTAAAGGCTTTATGACGCGCGATTCGCGAATGGTGGAGCGGAAGAAGCCAGGACGTCCCGGAGCGAGAAAGCGCTTCCAGTTCAGCAAGCGATAGAGTAGGAACATGAAAAAGCTGGCAGGCAGAGATGCTAAAACCCGTGAGATCTCGTTGAAGGAGCTACTTGCGGGTTGCCATGCGTAAATAAAAGCAGGTTATGCCGAATATAACTTTTGAGCAAATGCTCGAGGCGGGGGTGCATTTTGGGCATCTCACGCGCAAGTGGAATCCGAAGATGGCTCCATATATTTTCATGGAGCGGAATGGGATTCATATCATCGATTTACAGAAAACGTTGGTGAAGCTGGATGAGGCGACGGAGGCTTTACGAAAGATAGCGCGCCAAGGGCGGAAAATCCTTTTCGTTGCCACCAAGAAGCAGGCTAAGGAGGTTGTGGTCTCCTTGGTTAAGGAGACCAGCATGCCGTATGTGATTGAACGTTGGCCGGGTGGGATGCTCACGAACTTCCCTACGATACGTAAGGCGGTCAAAAAGATGTCCAACATCGACAAGATGATGTCTGATGGTACCTTTGAGAATTTGTCGAAACGTGAGCGTTTGCAAATCACGCGCCAGCGTGCGAAGCTCGAGAAGAACCTAGGGTCTATTGCAGATTTGACGAAGTTGCCCGCGGCGCTCTTCGTAGTGGACGTGCAGAAAGAGTATATTGCAGTTAGGGAGGCGCAGCGTTTGGGTATCCCCGTGTTTGCCATGGGGGATACGTGTTGCGACCCTTCGGACATTGATTACGTTATTCCTTCGAATGACGATGCCACGCAGTCGATAGAATTGATTCTTGGGGAGATCGTTGCAGCGGTTAAGCAGGGGCTGATGGAGCGTAAGATGGAGAAGGCGAATACTGGTGCCGACTCGCTTAAGGATGATGATGAGGAGGTAGACGTTGAAGAGGAGTCGAAACGGGAGGCAAAAGCTCTCGTTGAGGATGAGGACGAGGAGTAATCCGAGGAAGCGTTTGGGAGATTTGAGGCAGTGCGTACTGGAGCTGTCGTAATTTTGGAAAGGAAACGATATGACCGGAGCAAATTTGGATGTGATAAAGCGCCTACGAGAGTTGACAGGCGCGGGTATGATGGATTGCAAGAAAGCAATTGAAGAGGCTAAGGGAGAAGTGGAGAAGGCCATTGAGCTTATCCGCGAGAGGGGTAAGGCAATAGCCAATAAGAGGGCTGATCGCGAAGCGCATGAAGGCGTGGTGCTCGCGGCGCAGTGCAGTAAGTGCAATCGAGCTGCGATGCTCGTTCTGAATTGTGAAACGGACTTTGTTGCAAAAAATTCAGACTTTGTTCGTTTAGCGCAAAGAATTCTTGATGAAGCGATTAAGCAGGGTGTGCGTGATTTAGATGGTCTGAAGCAGATGAAGGTTGGAGAGCATACTGCGGAGGAGGAGGTAACCAATTTCTCGGGGGTAACTGGTGAGAAGATGGGTCTAAGCTACTTCGAAGTTATCGAAGCCCCAAGCGTCGCTGCGTATGTTCACAATGGTAACATGCTGGCTTCGATTGTGGGCTTTTCAAAGGCCTTACCTAACGACAAGTTGGGCGTTGAAATCGCGATACAGATTGCTGGCATGAACCCAGTGGCGGTAGATGCTGATGGCGTGCCTAAAGAAATTCGCGACCGTGAATTTGAGATTGGGCGAGAGCAGGCTAAGAACGAGGGGAAGCCGGAACAGCTGCTCGATAAAATCGCGGAAGGTCGTCTGCAAAAGTACTACAAGGAGAACACGCTGATGTCGCAGGAGTTCATGCTGGAGGGAAAAGTTAGCGTGGCGCAGTACATGGCGAGGTTTGATAAGGATCTAAAGGTAACGCGTTTTGCGCGCTACGGTCTGAAAGACTAGTGAGAATCCCTTATAGAGAAGTTGACTTGAAAAGAGCGGTCGTCTCCGAGAGACGACCGCTCTTTTTATTTAGTATCTTCTATCTTCTACGCGCTAGCGTAGGGACGTTTTTTTGCTGCAATGTCGGAGGAGAGTTGCTCATGTCGTTGCGTGCGATTTAATAGGGAGTTCTTATAGGATTGTTAGGTTGCTCATGAATGAAAGGAGGAGAATTAATCATTGGTTGGACGATTTGAGGGCCGTCTTTCCATGGGCGCAT
The DNA here is from genome assembly GCA_013333195.2 of Bacteroidia bacterium. GTDB lineage: Bacteria > Bacteroidota > Bacteroidia > Bacteroidales > CAJPTX01 > Bacteroides_D. Next base: position 614 of record JABCPG020000033.1, on the reverse strand, counting down.
TTCCCTTTCGGCGCGGGCGCGTTGTAACTTTTGTGAAGGTTCTAGCGTGGGTATATTCGTGGTGGTTGAAATGCTTATTGGAGGAGCAACGGTGGGTTCATTTTGCGAATTTACTAAAAAGTTGTACCTTTGCCGAGCGTTTTGGAATGAAATTGGGAGGACGAAGTAGATGTCTAAGGTTTGTCAGATTACGGGGCGAAGGGTGCAGGGTGGTAATAATGTATCGCACTCAAAGCGGCGCACGAAGCGTACGTTCGCTCCAAACCTGCGTATGAAGCGGTATTACCTCGCGAGCGAGGAACGCTGGGTGACTTTGAAGGTGTCGACCGCGGGGATGCGTACGATCGATAAGTTGGGTCTCGAAGTTGCTTTGCGAAAGGCGCAGGCGAAGGGTTTCCTTGAGGTTTAAGATGAGTAATGCGATGGAGGTTGAGCCATGTCGAAGAAGGGCAAAGATGTAAGAATTCAGGTGATTCTCGAGTGCACCGAGCAGAAAGAGTCGGGGGTGTCGGGTATCTCTCGCTATATTACAACGAAGAATAAGAAGAACACGCCCGATCGCCTCGAGCGTAAGAAGTACAATCCGTATCTTAAGCGGGTGACGGTGCATCGCG